>JAEMQS010000208.1 GCA_016463765.1 Solirubrobacteraceae bacterium
GCGCGGTCGCGCGCGCGTTGATGCCGAAGCACGTCCCGTGCTCGGCGTGCAGCCATCGCAGCAGCTCGCCCCACCGTTCCTGGGTGTCCGGATCACGGGTCGGGATGACGCAGCGCTCGCACGGGTGCAAGAGCTCCAGCTCGGTGTCGCCGACGAGGAGCCGCCGTCCCTCCCACGAGTGCTCGGCCCACGGCGCGGCGCCGGGCAGCTCGACGTGGAGGTTCGGGCGGAAGCGCCGCAGGTCGATCGGCTGGCCCAGGCCCCGTTCGGCGTCCGCGCGGGTCGCTTCGAACGTGACGAGCAGCGAGTCGGCGAGGTCCTGCTGCCCGGCGACGTCGCGATGCAGGCGCAGCCCGCGGCCGTGCCAGCCGAGGTCCTGCTCGAGTGCGTCTGCGAGCGCCGGGTCCGACCAGGCGTAGGTCGAGCCGTCGGGCGCGCGGAGCGTCGGCTCGGGTGGATCCGCGGGGTCGACGTCGGTGCGGTACGAGGCGTGCCAGGCCAGCAGCCGGGGTGCCTGCCGCGCCGTCAACACGCGCGGAGCGCCGCGGTGCACGTCGTGGACGGCGTGGGTGCGGTCGCCTCCCGCGCCGCGCGCGTCGACGCGCAGCGCCTGGACCGGCTCGCCAGCCATCGACTTCACCGGCCAGCGGTGCAGGGACAGGACGCGGCCGGTCATCGGGCGGGGCGGTACCTGCGCAGGACCGCCGGTGAGCCCTCGGCGACGGTGCGCGCGACCGTGCCGTCGCGGTTGAGCGCGAGGGCCTCGCCCTGGCCCTCGAACAGACCGGTGGGCGGGGTGCAGGGCTCGCGCCGCAGCGCCTGCGTGAGCGTCTCGTCGCCGCGGCGGCGCCACACCGCCAGCGCGGTGTAGCCGCGCACGGCGATCACGCGCCCGTCGCCGCTGACGTCACCCGCGGTGGCCAGCGCGACGTCGACCTCCGGCCCGCGGCGCAGCGTCGCCTCTCCCGGGAATGCCGACCCCGGGACCGAGTACGCACGCGCGCCGGTCAGCTCCTTGGCGACGATGACGATGGTCCCGCGGCGCGGGTCGACGAGCAGCGTCTCGGCGTCGCGCGCGCCGTCGGGATAGCGCAGGCGCAGGCGTTCGGCCGGAGTGGTGGTGGCGGCGCCGGGTGCCGGCTCGGGCACCCGGTAGACGTCGATGTACGGGCGGACCCCGCCGTTGTCGCCGATGTCGCCGAGGTACAGCACCGCCCCCTGGCCCGACGGCGCCGGTCCGGTCGCCATGTCCTCCCAGTCGACGGCCTCCGCGCCGGGCACCGTCCAGCCGCCCGCGAGGCGCCCGTCGGTGCGCAGCGCCCACACCTGCGGCCCCGCGCCGGAGTCCTCGTGCGTGTACAGCAGGCCGGGCTGCGTCCGGCTGACGGCGAGCCCCGACAGCTCGTCGAGTGCGCTGTCGCGGACGCGTCCGGTGACGGTCTCGTCGAGCCGGCGGCACAGCGCGGGCCGCGCCGGTCGCGGCGGGGTCGTGCGCGTCGCCGTGGCTGTCGGCGCCGCGGTGGAGGACCGCGGCGCCGGGTCCTCGGAGCCCAGCCAGCCGAAGGCCAGCGCCCCGCCGGCGGCGGCGACGACGAGCACGACGAGCAGGGAGACGACGAGACGCACGGGTCACCCCACAGTAGGCTCGTGGGCGGTATGGGGGTGTACGTCGACGACGCGATCTGGCCGTGGCGCGGGCGCCGCTGGTGCCACCTCGTGGCCGACACCGAGGACGAGCTGCACGCGTTCGGTGACCGTCTCGGCCTCCAGCGCAAGTGGTTCCAGCAGCGCGCCGACCGCCCGTGGCAGGACCACTACGACCTGCACGAGGCCGCGCGGGACGTGGCGATCGCCCTCGGCGCGCAGCCGATCAGCTGGCGGGAGATGGCGCTCCACGTCCGCGCCAAGCGCCAGGCGGCGCGCGACGATCAGGCGGCGCGGCCCAGTGCGGTCGCGGCGTCGTCCAGCGTCCGCACGCGGACCTGATCGCGGCCGGACTGCTTGGCCTCGTACAGCGCGGCGTCGGCCCGGCCGAACACCCGCTGGAAGTCGAAGGCACCGGCCTCGGAGACGCTGACGCCGAGCGAGACGGTGACCGGGACGTCGGCGATCGGCGCGTCGCCCACCGACGACCGCAGCGCTTCGGCGTGCTCGATCGCGTCCTGGAGTGACGCGCCCGGGAGCAGGACGAGGAACTCCTCGCCGCCGATCCGGTAGATGAGCTCGAACGCGCGGCCGCAGGTCCGCAGCCGGTCGGCGGCGCCGCGCAGGACCTCGTCGCCACCGGCGTGGCCGTGCGCGTCGTTGACCGCCTTGAAGTGGTCGAGGTCCGCGACGATGACGCCGACGGTCACCTCCGCGCCGTCGGCCTGCACCTCGAGCTCGGCGACCCGCAGCTCCAGCGCGTGGCGGTTCAGCAGCCCGGTGAGGGCGTCGACCCGCGCGTCGCTGCGATGCGCCTGGTCGGAGATCATCAGCGGCGTCGTGAGGATGCCGACCGCGCCGATCGCGCCGAGGGCGAAGATGAGGTTGCTGGGGTCGTCCATCACGGCGGCGTGGTCGACCCCGACGGTGACGGCGAGGAGCAGGCCGATGGTCAGCGTCAGTCCGGCCGCGACCCCCCGGCTGGAGAAGCGCGAGCTGAGCGTCACGACCGGGATGGCCAGCCAGCACAGAGCCGGGCTGTCCGACCCACCGCTCAGCACGATGCTGCCCGCGATGAGCAGCTGGGACAGCGCCCAGCCGGCGGCCATGCGGTACTCGGGATGCGACGCGTGCTCGATCCGATGGTCGACGACGGCGAACGCCGCGAGGGAGACCAGCAGGACGAGGACCGGCCACCAGCCGACCCACGGTCCCGACGCGATCAGCGAGGCGCCCAGGATGCCCATCGCCGCGGCGCGGACCGGCTTGATCCGCCGTTCCATGTCGAGCAGTCGGGCGCGATCTGCCTCGGCGGGGCACAGCCAGGATGTCCGTTGCGTGGCGCGCACGGACACATCATCGGCACATCCCCAGAAAAGGTGAATGTCGATGAGTCAGATGTCCACGGCGATCAGTTCATCGCGATCACGCTGAACAGCGCGCCGTGCGGATCGTGCAGCACGGCGAAGCGTCCGACGGGCAGGTCGAAGGGCTCGACGGACACCGTGCCGCCGAGCTCCTTGGCGTGGGCGACCGTCGCGTCCGTGTTCTCGACGGCGAAGTAGACCATCCAGTGCGCGGGGATCTCCGCGGGCCAGCG
>JAEMQS010000087.1 GCA_016463765.1 Solirubrobacteraceae bacterium
CCGCCACTGCACCGGGTCGGTGTCCTGGAACTCGTCGACGAGCACCACGCGGTAGTGCTCGCGCAGCCGGGCCGCGACCTGGTCCCCGCCGTCGGGATCGCGCAGTGCGCTGTCCAGCCGCGTCAGCAGGTCGTCGAACGTCAGCAGCGAGCCGATCCGCTTGCGCCGCTCCAGCTCCCCGCGCGCCGCGCGCGCGAGGCGGACGCGCATGGCCGCGTGGGTGTCGGGGCTCGCGTCGTCGGGGACGAGCCGGGCGGTCGGGTGCTCGATCGCGGCGCGCGCGATCGCCATCGCCTCGCGGCGGTCGAAGACCGGGCGCTCGCCGTAGAAGCGGCGGACGAAGAGGTCGTTGACGACGTCGTCCATGAGGTCGGAGACGTCCTCGACGAAGACTGAGTCGCGCTCGACGTCGCCGGTGAAGCCCAGGCTGCCGAGCGCCTCGAGGCAGAAGCCGTGGGTGGTGGTGATGGTGGCGTTGTCGAAGTTGGCCACCGCGCGCGCCAGGCGGTCGCGGCGCACCTCCACGTCGTCTTCGGCCAGGAACGCCGCGAGGTCGTCTCCCTCCGGCATGGACCCGCCGGCCAGCACCGCGCTCAGTGCCCGCTCGGCCGTGACGAACCGCTCGCGCACCCGTTCGCGCAGCTCCCCGGTCGCCATGCGGGTGAACGTCACGACGAGCAGCTGGTCGAGGGGGAGCCCGGCGGCGACATGGCGGGTCGCCAGCCCCGCGATCGTGTACGTCTTGCCGGTGCCCGCGCTGGCCTCCAGCACGGTGACGCCCTTCTCCAGCGGGGCGCGCAGATCGAAGGCGCCGGTCACTGGAGCTCGTCCCGGGTCTCGCAGTCCAGGAGCGGCAGCCAGACCCGCAGCGCCCAGCGGCCGAAGCGCGACGGCGGCCGGTCGTCCCAGCCCTCGCCGGACTCTTCGGGACGGGCCGGTTCGCGGGTGATGTCCGCCACTGAAAGCACCCCGCCGAACACCCGCTGGTGCTCGAGGTCAAACGCCTCGCCGGGGAAGTTCCACGTGCCGTCCCACGCCTTCTCGGTGACCTGCGCGACGTTCTTCGCCCCGCGACGGATCGCCGACGCATAGGCCTCCGACGTCTTGCACGCCAGCGGCACCGGCTCGGTCAGGCCGATGTCCATGAGCGCGACGAGCCGCTCGAGCTGCGCCTGCGCGTCGGTCGGCGTCCGCAGCTTGGCGAGCAGGACCTTCCCGCGGCCCGCGCGCCCCAGCGTCACCGCGGTGAACGGCCGGCCCGGGTACGCGGCGGTCAGCGCGAGCAGTCGCACCCACGCAGCGAGGCGGTGCTTGGCCGCGACGTTCGAGTACGTCACGAGCTCCAGCCGGTCGCCCGCGACGCCGTTGACCGTGCCGCTGATCAGGCGCCCGTCGGCGAGCTCCACGCGCACGTCGACCGCGCCACGCTCCTTGCGCGCCGACAGGTTCGCGTTTGCCGCGTCGACGATCCGCTGCGCCGTGCCGCGCACCTCGTCGACCGCGCGCTCGGCGAGCTTCCCCGGCGGCAGCCCGCCACGCGCCCGCTCGGCCTCGATCGCGGCGTCCATCGTGTGGCCCGCGAGGACCGCGCTGACGAGCCGATCGCCGACCTTCCACTTCTCCAGGCCATCGAGCTCGACGGGCAGATCGTCGTCGAGGTCGTCCTCCACCTCGAAGAACCGCACGTCCAGCCGGCGGCGCAGCAGTTCTTTCGCGGGGGCCTGGAGGAAGCGGACGAGCTCCTCGACCTCGATGACGTCGGTGTGCAGGGGCGGGAGCGGCTCGGGGAGGAACGGCGCGGGCGCGACCCGCGGGCCGGTCAGCGCGCGGGCGCCCTCCAGCGCGATGCCGTCGAAGCTGAGCGGCGCGTCGGCGCGGAAGTTCCGGGGGTCGAACGGCTGGAGCGGGTGGCGCTGCACGATGTCGGTGCCGATGACGTCGAGCAGCTCACTGACGGGCACCGCGGGCGGCAGCGGCGCGTTCGTGCGCTCGTCGTTGCCGGTGTAGGTGATGATCAGGCGGTCCTGGGCGGCCATGAGCGCGTCGAGCAGGAGCTGGCGGTCCTCGGTGCGGCCGTCGTGGTCGCCGATGAACGGCTGGGCGAGGACGAGGTCGTCGCCGTCGCGTGGTGCCGCGCGGGGGAACGCGCCGTCGTCGAGGCCCAGCAGCGCGATGACCCGGTGGGGGACCGAGCGCATCGGGTGCAGCGTGCAGAACGTCAGGTGGCCCGTGCGGAAGTTTGCGCTGGTGGGGCGTCCGGCGAGGCGGTCGGCGAGCAGGCCGCGGACCTCGGCGAGTGCGAGCGGCCTCGTTTCGCCGCCGCCTTCGATCACCCGCGCGAGGATGCGGCCGAGCTCGCCGCGCTGCCAGGCGTCGCGCTCGGTGGTGTCGCAGAGGAGATCGGCGGCGCGTTCGAGCTCGACGGCCCAGGCGTCGAGCGGGCGGGGCTGCTCGAAGGTGGTGACGATCGTGCGGACGCGGTCGACGAACTCCGCGAGCTTGCCGGCCAGCTCGATGTCGCCGCTGCCCACGTCGTCGACCGGGAGGACACCACCGACGAGGTGGCCGGGGTCGTCCGTCATCGCGATGCCGAGCAGGAGACGGTCGACGCCCGCCGCCCACGTGTTCGCTTCGACCTTGTCGAGCTTGAAGCGCGCGCGGTTCTCGGCGTCGAGGCCCCAGCGGATCTCGGCGTCGCGGGTCCAGCCCTCGATACGCGACAGGTCGTCGTCGTCGATTTGGAACCGGCGGCGGACCGGGGGACGGTCGGCGAGGTCGAGGAGGTCGGACGCGGTCATCCGGCCGTCGGCGAGTTCGAGCAGGCGGCTGATGGTGCCGAGGATGGGGTTGGTCTGGCGGAGGCTGCGGTCGGCGAGGCGGACATGGAGGTCGGGCGGCAGGCCGGGGGCGGGGGCTTCGCCGGGAGCGGTGGCGCCAAAGGTCGCGCGGATGAGGGGCGCGAAGGTCTCGATGTCCGGGCACATGACGACGACGTCGCGGGGTTCGAGGGTGTGGTCGTTGGCCAGGGCGTGGAGGATGGTGTCGCGGAGGACCTCGACCTGGCGGGCGCGGCCGTGGCAGGCGTGGATCTGGACGGTGTCGTCGACCTCGCCGGCCGACCCCGGGGCGCGGTCGTGGAACACATCGGCCTGGAGGCGGCCGAGGAGGGAATCGGCCGCAGGTTCGGGTCGCTCAGCGCCCGTTTCCTGACGTGCGTTCTCGCCGAGCACCAGTTGGAGCTCCCGCACGTCCCGCCCCCACGACGCGAGCAGCCGGTTCTGCGGGAGCGCCACCGCGGGGTCGTCCGCGCGCAGCCGCGACGCAGGCGCAGGCGCCGCCGCCACCCGGTCCCACAACACGGGGGAGGGATGCAGCACGAGCAGGTGCACGTCGCGGTGCTCAGCCAGCGCGCGCAGGAGTTCGAGGTGCGCCCTCGGCAGCCGGGTCAGGCCGAACGCGGCCAACCGCGCGGGCAGATCGAGCAGCAACGGTTCCGCGCGCACGCGCGCGAGCGCGCCCGGCAGACGCTCAGCCGCGCTCTCCGTCCCGATCCGCGCCCGCAGCGCCCGCCACAGCCACGCCTGCCAGACCGCGTCATCTCGCAGCGGGGCACCCGCGCCATCCACGTCGGAGCCCAAGGCCCACGCCCGCACCATCTCCGGCCGGTGCAGCGCATACCGGTCGAACAGCGCGGCGATATGCCGAACCGCGGCCAGGCGCGGCCGGCGCGCCGCCGGGTCGTCATCCTCGGGCGCAACATCACGCAGATGCTGGGCCAGCAGCGCCAGCCAATCCTCGTCGAGCGAGTCGTCGACGACCTCCAGCAGCGGCCAGACCACCCGCTCGCCCCGCCACGGATCGGCGGCCGGATCGACCCCGCACGCCGCCGCGACCGCGTCGTCGACGATCTCCCGCGGCGACGGGAACCGCACGTTCGCCACCACACCGTCGGATCGCCCGGGCTGGGCGCCCAGGCGCAGCGACAGCGTCTGGGTCAGCCAGCGCTCGACGCCCCGCGTGGGGACCGCGACCACCTCAGGGGTGAACGGGTCCGCGGGAACGGCGGCGAAGACGTCACCGAGGACGTCAGCGAGCGCGTCGGCGCGGTGGGAGCGATGGACGTGGAGCACGGCTCGCCCATGGTCGTTGATCGGGCGGGCGTCCTGACGTCAGGCACATCCACATCACGTCGCAAGAAGGTCGAGGAACGCCCGCGGCGCGTACACGGGCACCAGCCGGTCTTCGAGGGCGAGGACGTGCGCGTCTCCTGACACCAGGAGCGCCCGCTCCGCGGCAGCCAAGCCGATGAGGTAGTCGTCGGCGGGATCCTCGCTGCGGTAGCGAGGGTCAGGTGCCTGGTCGTTGCAGAGCGTGGCGGTTCGCCTGAGCATCTCGACGTAGGCCACGGCGTCATCGGCGGCGATGCGCCCGCGCAGCTTGGGGTAGTCCAGGGTCCGGCTCAGCTCGGCGAGGAGTTGCTCCGACACCAAGAGCTCAAAGCGCGCCGCCTGCCACTCCCGCAGGATGCGGGCGGGCGCACCGTCCCGCGACAGCAGGGCCGAGACGTGGACGTTCACGTCAAGAACGACGCGCACGGACTACGGCTTGGGGCGCGACGCGTGCTGCGCCTCGACGGCCAGCGCCATGGCGTCGTCTTCCCCCATGTCGGCGCGGGCCCAGAGCCGATCGAGGAGATCCAGACCGAGGTCCCGGCGGAGCGCGTCCTCGATGACCTGACTCTCACCCTTGCCGCTGTGCGCCGCGCGGAGCTTGACCGCGCGGAGGACCTCGGGGTCGACAGAGAGGGTCGTACGCACCTTCGCCATCGCGGCATCGTAGCATCATGATGCAGTGATGACGGTACGCGGGCCAATCGATCGAAAACCCGTCCGTTGCGATCAAGAACCCGCCTGTCGGGGCGACGCACTGCCGACAGACCACCCGTGGCCCGCCTTGCCTTCGCCGTCCTCGCCGCTGCACTGGTCCTTCCCGCGTCCGCGGGCGCAGCGACGACGCCCGAGGAGCTCGAGCGCGGCGGCCTGCGCGACATCGTCGTCATCCGCGAGCCGGGCCTGACCTCCGCCGAGCGCACCGACCTCCGCGCCGACGCCGACGTCGACCACGTCCGCATGCTCCGCGTCACCAACGCCGAGGTGGTGCGCGCCGAGGACAGGGGACTCGCCGACGCCCTGGCCGCGCTGCAGGCCGATCCCGACGTCGTCGTCGCCGCGCCCGACGTCGTGCTGTCCACGAACGCGACGAACGACACGTACTGGAACTACCTGTGGGGCCTGGAGAACACCGGGCAGACCATCTTCACGCCGGGCACCGCGGATGCCGACATCGACGGTCCCGAGGCGTGGGCCACCAGCACCGGGTCGGGTGCTGTGGTGGCCGTCGTCGACACGGGCGTCGACGTCGCCCACCCCGACCTGGTCGGCCGCACGGTCGCGGGCTACGACTTCATCGCGCGCGACGCGGTGGCCGAGGACATCCACGGCCACGGCACGCACGTCGCCGGCACCATCGCCGCGACCCGGGGCAACAGCACGGGGATCGCGGGCGTGGCGCCCGACGCGAAGGTCATGCCGCTCAAGGCGCTCGGCGACAACGGCAGCGGATCGGTCTCCGGGATCGTGGAGGCGTTCGACTATGCCGGCGACAACGGCGCGGACGTCGTCAATGCGAGCCTCGGCGGGCCGGGCAGCGGCAGCGTCACCACCCTCTTCCAGGCAGTGGTCGCCCAGCATCCGAACACGACCTTCGTAATCTCGGCCGGGAACAGCGCGACGAACAACGACGTCGACCCGTACTTCCCCTGCAACACCCCCGGAGCCAACGTCCTGTGCGTCGGCGCGACGACATCGACGGACAGCCCTGCGTCGTTCTCCAACTACGGCGCCACCAGCGTCCATATCTTCGCCCCGGGGGAGAACATCGCCTCGGCCGACGCGGGCACCTCTGGCTATGTCTTCATGAACGGCACGTCGATGGCGGCGCCGCACGTCGCCGGGGCGGCGGCGCTCCTCGTCGGGAAGGACCCGTCGCTGACCGGGTCCGAGGTCCGCGGCTACCTCATGGCGGGAGTCGACGCGAAGCCCTCGCTCACCGGGCTGACCGCGACCGGCGGCCGGCTCAATGCGGCCAACGCGCTCGCGCTGGTTCCCGCGCCGACGCCTGACCCGCCGGCCCCGACGCCGACGCCGACGCCGACGCCCACGCCGACGCCGACCCCCACGCCCACGCCGACCCCGCTCCCCGTCGTCCCGACCCCGGTCGACGACGCGCCGGACGAGGACGACGACGAGGACAGCGAAGAGGACGAAGCCGAGGAGGACGAGGAGAGCACGCCCCCGCCTGCCCTGCCGGTGCGCCGGAAGGGCAGCACCAGCCTCTGCCGGATCGGGTGCGCCACCCGGGGCTTCGAGGTGCGTCTCACCCTGCCGTCTGCCGCCTCGATCAGGACGGTCTACGAACGCCGGGTCTGCAAGGGCAAGGGCTGCACATGGGTCGCTGTCGCGAGCCGGACGGTCGCGGGCCGCTCGGGTGCAAACACGGTGAAAGTCACGACCAAGGTCGGCGGAAAGCGCCTCGGACGTGGGCAGTACCGCGTGACGCTCAGCGTGGATACCGATGCGGGCCGGCGTTCGGGTCGTGTCGGGTTCACCGTGCGGTAGAAGGCGTGCACAACCTGTAACGCCCCGTGTAGCCTCTGCGTATGGAGCGCATCAACATCACGCTGGACGCCCATCACGCCGAAAAGCTCGCCACCATGGCCGAACGCATGCACGTCCAGCCCGGCACCATCGCCCGCTCCCTGCTCTCGACGGCCATCGACGAGGCGGATCCCGACGCCAAGAACGTCGTCGCCCTGCTCGATGCCATCCCGGGCGCCCGCGAGCGCGCGGACGTCGGCCTCCAGCAGGCACGCGCGGGGGAGACTGTCCCGCTCGACGAGCTGTAGTCCGTGCCGTCGGTCGAGCTGGCGCAATCCGCCGTCGACGATCTCGACGAATTGATTCGCACCCATTCGCTGCCCGGCGACACGCGCGCCCGGGTCGCGCGGTCGCTGCGTCCGCTGGGCGAGTTCCCGCAGATGGGTCCCGAGCTCGCCGGGCGATGGACCGGCATGCGCTTCGTGCTCGGCCCTTGGCGCTGGATGCTGCTCGTCTACGTCGTGCTCCCGGACGAGGGCCGCGTGGTGGTCGTCACCATCCAAGACGCCCGCTCCGTTCACGCACCGACAACAGTCGGCCGCTAACGGTCCCGCCCACCTGTCACCCTTTTCCGCGCGATGGCGACGCCCGCGCTCCCCGCTCACCTGCGCGAGCTCACCCTCACGCTCCCCGACGGCGCCAGTACCAGCGCCTACGTCGCCACCCACCCGCTCGCGACCACCCGCGTGCGGATTCACCGCCTCCCCGAGCTCACGCCGCTCGGCGCGTGGTGCGCGCAGACGAACACCGAGGAGGCGCTCGTCGGCGGCTTCTACGTCCGCGAGCCGGTCCCGTTGCCGCTCGGCGACCTCTGGACCGACGGCGTCGTTCAGCCCTCGGTCCCGTTCCTCTCACCCTGGAACACGAAGCGCGCGTGCGTCCACGTCACCGCGGGCGACGCGGTCCGCATCGCCCGCCGGGAGGACCTGCCCGAAGCCCCCACCGGCGACCTCCTCCAGGCCGGACCCCTGCTCGTCCGCAACGGCGAACGCGTCACCGGTGACGACGAGGGGTTCTCCGCCGGCGCGGCGCAGTTCGATTCGGACATCACCGAGGGTCGCCACCCCCGGGCCGCGCTGGGCACGGACGGGACGGACCTCATCGCGCTCGTCTGCGACGGCCGCGCCGACGACGACGCGGGCCTGACGATCGACGAACTCGCCACCGCGATGCTCGAACTTGGCGCCCTTGACGCCCTGAATCTCGACGGCGGCGGATCGACGTCGCTGGTGTGCGGCGGTGCCCTGCGCAACGCCCCGCGCGAGTCTCACGGCCTGCCTGTGCCGGGCGGGCGGGCGATCGCCACGGCGATCGTGTTTACAGCTGCGTAACAGGTCTCGCGCGCCCTCGCGGGCGGAGGAAGACAGGCGTACTGTCGTTGACATGCGCGTGATCAACAGCCTCATGTTCTTCCCGCGCGGCGGATCGGCACAGGTGGCGAGGTCGCTCTCCACCGAACTCGCCGCCCACGACTGGGACGTGCGAATCGTCTCGGGATCGCTGCCCGGCCACGGCGACGCGGACATCTTCTACGCGGACCTCGACGTCACCGCCGTCGACTTCCACGCGGGCGACGCGCCGATGCACCCGTCCTACGAGGACCGTCCCGGCGCGCCCGACGTCTGCTTCGCGCGGGTGAACGACGAGGACTACGAAGCGCATGTCGACGCCTGGGCCCGCGCGTTCGACCACGCCGGCGCCGCAAGAGCCGACGTCCTGCTGCTGCACCACCTCACGCCGATGAACGAAGCGGCCGAGCGCGCCGCGCCAGGGGTGCCGGTCGTCGGCCACCTCCACGGCACCGAGCTGGCGATGCTCGACCGGATCGCCGGCGGGCCGCCCGCCGGCTGGGACCACGCCGAGGCCTGGGCGCGCCGTATGCGCCGCTGGGCCGGCGCGTGCGTCCAGCTCATCGTGCCGACCGCCGTGGCCCGCGACCGCGCGATCCGCCTGCTCGGCGTCGACCCCGCCGCGTGCGTCGTCATCGCCAACGGCTTCGACCCCGCGACCTTCCGCCCCGCGCCGGTCGACCGGTCCGCGTTCTGGCGCCGCGCGCTCGTCGAGGACCCGCACGGCTGGCGGCCCGGGGAGGAGCCGGGCAGCGTCGCCTACGCCGAGGAGGACGTCGCCCGGCTGGACGACGCGGTCGTGCTGCTCGCCGTCGGCCGGTACACCGCGGTCAAGCGGCTGAGCCTGCTGATCGACGCGTTCACGGTCGCGCAGCGGCACACCCGGCGCCACGCCGCGCTCGTGCTCCTCGGCGGGCACCCCGGCGAGTTCGAGGGCGAGCACCCCTACGACGCTGTCCAGCGCACCGGGTCGCGCGACGTCTTCCTCGCCGGCTGGCACGACCACGACGCGCTCGCCGGGTTCTTCAACGCTGCCGACGTCCAGGTGCTCGCGTCGGTCGACGAGCAGTTCGGGCTCGTCCTCGTCGAGGGGATGGCGTGCGGGCTGCCGCCGATCGCCGTCAACCGCGCGGGGCCGACCACGATCGTCGATCCCGGGCGCACCGGCTGGCTCGTCGAGCCCGACGACGAGGCATCGCTGGTGGCCGCGATCGTCGCCGCCGTCGACGGCGGGGAGGACCGGGCGCGGCGGGGCATCGCCGCGCGTCACGACGCGCAGAAGCGGTGGGGCTGGCCCCAGCTGGCCGGGCGGGTGGCCGGGGTGCTCGAGGGCGCGTGCGTCTCAGCCCGCGGCGTCGAGCAGCTCCACGAGCGCTGACCGCTCCTCCGCGTCGAGCGTCACGCCGAAGCGCCGCTGGAGGACCTCGACGGCTTCGGCCGGGGAGAGCTCGGTGGTGCGGGCGGCGGCGCGGCCCCGGGTGATCTCGTACCGCGTCCCGCGCAGCCGCTCGCGCGACGTGTCGTCGGTCCGCATCGCGATGAGCCGCCCGGCGAACGGCGACCACGATGCGGTCGCGACCTGCCGGTTGGCCTCCGCGATCTCCTCGGCGGTGAGGGCGATGTCGGCGCTGACGTGCAGCTCCCGCCAGCCATCGGCGCCGAGCTCGCGCAGCACCAGTGTGTCTTCGGCGCGGTCGACGCGGTGCTCGAACATGCCGCGGCGGACCGGCTCGCCGGGACCGGGTGCGTCCGGCACGGGCAGCGGCTCGAGGATCCCGACGCCGAACCCGACGTCGCTCATCCACGGTCGCGGATCGTCGCTCGGCCGCGCGAGCACGGTGAGGTGCGTCGCCATCCCGCCGCCGACGGCCGCCAGCCGGAGGGCGGGCGCGAAGCCCAGGCAGTCGAGCACCGCGGCGTACAGCGTCACGTGCTCCAGGCAGTAGCCGCCGCGGCCGTCGGTGACGAGACGCCGCTCCAAGGTCTCCAGGTCCAGATCGGGGACGAACCCGAGTGCCGATTGGACGCTGACGAACGGAATCGCGTCGACGTGCGCGCGGTGCAGCCGACGCAGCGTGGCGACGGTGGGCGGGAGGGGCTCGGAGTGCAGGCGGACCCGCCGCAGGTACGCCGCGAGGTCGATCGTGGTGACGCAGGGGGTCATGCTCGGCACCGTAAGACTTCGAGCGTGGTTGAAGTCAAGCCGGCGGACGCGGCGGTGTCGCACTACGAATCGAGCAGCGTGAAGCCGAGCTTGTCGACGCTCTTCGCGGTGTCGCTGAGCACGACGACCGCCTCCCGCGTCGACGGCCGGAACGCCGTGAAGCTGCGAAAGCCCCACGTGCCGCCG
The DNA here is from genome assembly GCA_016463765.1 of Solirubrobacteraceae bacterium. GTDB lineage: Bacteria > Actinomycetota > Thermoleophilia > Solirubrobacterales > Solirubrobacteraceae > Svornostia. Next base: position 10,416 of record JAEMQS010000087.1, read on the forward strand.
TTATGCCAGACGATCTGCGGCTTGCGTGGGTGCGCGACGACGAACCACCCGAGGCCGACCTTCATCCGACCACCCGCATAGGGCTGGGCGGCGAGAGCGAACGCGGGCGCGGGCGGGTCAAGGCAGGCGCGCAGGAAGCGCAGCATGTCGCCGACGGTCGAGCGCAGCGAGCCCGCCGCCGGCATGTGGTCACGCAGGGGTGGCGCGAGCCGGCCGCCGCGGGTGTGGCCGGGGACCTGGCCGTCGGGGGACATGCTGGTCGCAGCCATGCCGAGTGGGTCGAGGATGCGGTCGCGCAGGAGGGTCTCGTACGGCGCGCCGGCGCGGGCGGCGAGCGCGTCGCCCAGGAGTCCCATGCCCATGCTCGAGTAGCGGATGATGCGCCCGCCGGGACGGGTGCGCGGGGACTCGGCCGCGACGAGCCGCGGGTAGTCGGCGGCGGTCACGCCCGCCCAGGGGTCGCGGGTCGACAGCCCGGTGGCGGTGAGCAGTTCGCGGCGGCGCATGGCGCGCGGCGTGTTCGCCAGGCCGCTGCGGTGGGTGGCGAGCTCGAGCAGCGTCGGCGCCCGGTGGCGCCATGCCGGGCGGGGGGACGGCAGGTGCCTGGTCAGCGGGTCGTCGAGCGCGACCTCGCCGCGTAGCGCCATGTCCGCAAGCAGGATGCCGGTGAAGACCTTCGTGATCGAGGCGAGCTCGAAGCGGGCGTCGGCGGGGCCGGTCGTCGTCGTGTTGCCGTCGCGGAGAACCCCGGTCGCGTGCACGTCCTGGAGCCTACGCCGACGTTCCCTGCGCTCAGCGCAAGGAACGTCGGTCAGCGGCGCTTGCGCTTCGGCCCGCCCTCGCGCTTGACGAACGGCAGCACCTTCACCGTCCGCACCGACACCGTCGTCGGCTTGGACCGCGGACCGAGCTCGACGACCGCAGCGGTTACGAGCCCGCGGCGCCCGCCGCGCCGCAGCAGCGCCCGGCCTTCCTTCGTGAACTTCACGAGGACCCGCTCGGTCTTCCCCTCGGCCACGGCCAGGCGGGCGGTGCCCACCGTCACGAGCCGCGATGACGCCTGCTTCATCGCGCGCTTCTTGGGCTTGGGCTTGGTCTTCGCCTTCGACTTGACCTTGGCCACCAGCTCGAGCTCACCCCGGCACGGGTCGCCGTCACAGCGCACCGGCACCACGAGCCGCCCGCGCGCGTCCAACCGCACCGACCGCGTTTCGACGATCGCCGACGCGCGGCCCGTCGTCGTGCGCTTCGGCGGGACGACGGTCACGGGCGTCGTCGCAGCAGGGGGCGCCGGATTGACCGCGGGCGCGGGCGGCGGCACCGGGGTCGTCGTCGCCGGCGGCGGCGGGTCGGTTCCGGGCGTCGACGCGCCCGCGCAGCCCGCCACGTTCGGTCCCGTGTCCGGGTTGAGCGTGATCCGCATCGTCGCCACGTCGGAGGTCAGGCCCGCCTGCACCGTCGTCGGCGACAGGTCGGTGAACGGGAACCCGTAGGCGTCGCTGTACTCCGTGATCGTCGCGCCGTACTGGTGGTAGTAGGGGGTGAACGGCGGCGGCGACGTCCAGGCCGCGGTGAACGGCGGCTGGCGCAGCCACGCCGACGACGTGTTGCCGTACTTGCCGCCCCAGTAGCCGAGCGCGAACCCGGCGACCACGTCGCGGTAGATGACCGAGAAGACGTCGTTGTCACCGACCGCGCCGGCCGTGCCGTTCTTCAGGTAGGTGCCGTTGTTCGTGTAGACCGCGGCGGCCATCGAGTCCCCGCTGATCTGCAGCGTCTGGTTCTGCGCGACGGCACCAGTCGACGGCGTCGTGATCGTGCCGGTCAGCGTCAGTGCGCCGTCAGGGCCGAACGTGCCCGTCATGTCGGCGGTCTGCGCCGGGCGGCCCAGTGCGGCGCTGCCGTCGTAGACGCTGTCGACCGTGATGGACTGGCCCGACATGGACTGCACGTAGGCGGACATGAGCGGCCACGTGTTGGAGAGCAGCGGTGACATCACCTTCGAGAACCCGCCGGCGGTCGTCTTGATGACGCTCTGCGTGCCGCCCGGCAGCGCCTGGAGCGCGCCCGCGACGGTCGACGTGTAGCAGCGGTAGGCCAGCGTCTCGAGGACCGTGCCGCTGCTGTCCAGCGTCTGCAGGTCCATCGGGATGCCGAAGTAGTCGACGGCCGTGAGGTTCGCCACGCCGGGGTTGGTGAACTCGACCTTGTCGTTGCGGATAGGGGTACCGGTCGTCGTGTTGATGTCGACGCCCTCGGTGCCGTAGGCGACGTACAGCCGGCCCGCCGTGATCGCGTTCAGGGAGAACGACGAGTCCGTCAGGGAGCTGAGCTGGACCGGCGTGTTGTTCGGCAGCTGGCCGTCGGCGCTCG
>JAEMQS010000209.1 GCA_016463765.1 Solirubrobacteraceae bacterium
GCTGTCGGCCGAGTACCAGGCGGTGGCGGGGCGGATCGCGACGGTGGGCAAGGTGGCGTCGCTGCTGATCCTCATCGCGGTCTTCTTCATGACCGTCAAGCCCGGCTGAACCCGCGCCGGGTGCACGTCCGCGTGCACGGTCGGTGTTCTGTCGACCACCGGCAGGAGCACACCCCGCCGCGGTGAAACCCCGAGGCGATGGACGAGCTGTGTGTGCAACGACGCCTGGTCAAGTCTCCCCCCGAACTGTGGGCGGAAGTCAGCGATCTCGAGGCCCTGAGCCGCCACCTCGACCTCTTCGGTGAGATCCGCATCTCCCGGCTGGATCCCGAGAGCACCGTTGCCTGGGAGGGCGACCGCGCCAGCGGCACGGTGGTTTTGGATCCGGCGGGATGGGGAACGAAGGTCACGCTGACCGCCGCGATGCGGGAGCCGGCCATGCCGGAACCCGCACCAGAAGGCCCGCCCGCCCGCGAGGTCGACGGTTCCGCGCCGCAGGCGCAGCAGCAGGAGGGGGAGACCGGCGACACGACACCTGTCGCCGCGATGGAGCAGGCCGGTGGGCCCGCTGTCGACCCGCCCGCCGCCGCGCCGCCGCGCCCCGGACCGTCGACCGCCGGGTCGGAGAAGCGCGGGTTCTTCGCCCGGCTGTTCCGTCGCCGGGAGGCCGAGCCTCAGCGTCAGCCTGACCCTGAGCCTGTGATCGCCGTGGTCGCGCCACCCCCGCCGCCGGTCGTGCCCGAGCCGCCCGTGGTCGAGGTCGCCCTGGCCGACCCGCCGCTGGACCCGCTCGACGCGGAGACTGCGCTGGAGCAGGTGCTCGACACGCTCGGCGCGGCGCATCACAGGCCGTTTTCGCGGTAAGTCCCCTACGCTTCGGCGCATGACCCGCCAGAAGTCACTGGAGACCTACGAGGAGAAGCTGGGCCAGCTCAACGATCTCCGCGAGCAGGCCATCCACTCCGCCACCGAAGCCGCCGTCGAGAAGCAGCACGCGAAGGGCAAGTACACCGCCCGCGAGCGCATCGAAAAGCTCCTGGACCCGGGGTCCTTCCAGGAACTCGACACCTTCGTGCGTCACCGCACGTACGACTTCGACATGCAGAAGAACCGGCCGTGGGGCGACGCCGTCGTCACCGGTCACGGCACGATCGACGGCCGCACCGTCTGCGTCTTCAGCCAGGACTTCACGGTCGTCGGCGGCTCGCTCGGCGAGGTCATGGCCGAGAAGATGTGCAAGGTCATGGACCTGGCCGCGAAGATCGGCTGCCCGGTCATCGGCCTCAACGATTCCGGCGGCGCCCGCATCCAGGAGGGCGTCGTGGCCCTCGGCGGCTACGGCGACGTCTTCCTGCGCAACGTCAAGAGCTCCGGCGTCATCCCCCAGATCAGCCTGATCATGGGCCCGTGCGCCGGCGGCGCCGTGTACTCCCCGGCGATCACCGACTTCATCTTCATGGTGAAGGAGACGTCGCACATGTTCATCACCGGCCCTGACGTCATCAAGACGGTCACCGGTGAGGAGGTCGGGTTCGAGGAGCTCGGCGGCGCGATGACGCACAACCAGAAGTCGGGCGTCGCGCACTTCGCCTCCGAGGACGAGGACGCGTGCCTCGAGGACGCGCGCTACCTCTTCAGCTTCCTGCCGCAGAACAACCTCGAGATGCCGCCGCGCGTGGCGCCGACCGACGACCCGCTGCGCCAGGACGCCGAGCTCGACACGATCGTCCCGGACAACCCGAACAAGCCGTACGACATGCGTGACGTGGTCCGCCTCGTCGTCGACGACGGCGAGTTCTTCGAGGTCCACGAGCACTTCGCGACGAACATCGTCTGCGGCCTGGCCCGCCTCGACGGCCACGCGATCGGCGTCGTCGGCAACCAGCCGAAGTCCATGGCCGGCGTGCTCGACATCGACAGCTCGGAGAAGGCCGCCCGCTTCGTCCGCACCTGCGACGCGTTCAACATCCCGCTGCTGACGTTCTGCGACGTCCCGGGCTTCCTGCCGGGCACGAGCCAGGAGTGGAACGGCATCATCCGCAAGGGCGCGAAGCTGCTCTACGCGTATGCCGAGGCGACGGTCCCGAAGATCACCGTCATCACCCGCAAGGCGTACGGCGGCGCGTACGACGTCATGGCGTCCAAGCACCTGGGCGCGGACTTCAACTTCGCCTGGCCGCAGGCCGAGGTCGCCGTCATGGGCGCCGAGGGCGCGGTCAACATCATCTACCGGCGCGACATCAACTCGTCGCCCACGCCGGAGGAGCGCCGCGCGACGCTCATGGACGACTACAAGGCGCGCTTCGCGAACCCGTACGTCGCCGCCGAGCGCGGGTACATCGACGACGTGATCATCCCGCACGAGACGCGGCCCAAGGTGATCACGGCGCTGAAGACCCTGCTCACGAAGCGTGAGCCGGGGCCCAAGAGGAAGCACGGGAACATTCCGCTGTAGGCGCGACTCGGCGTCGCCATCCCCTTGACCCAGGATTCCGGCGGTTGCTACCTTCGCCGCCGGTCTACCTGGGGGGGAAGACGTGTCCAGAAGTGTCGGGCGCAGCGTGCTCTGGAGCATGCTCGCCGTGCTGGTGCTCATCGCGCTGCCGCAGTCGGCGAGCGCCAAGGTGTCGTTCACGAGCGTGGTCGCCAAGCCGATCGCGCCGACCTCGAAGTGCACGACGCTCGAGGATGTCCCGGCGCTGACGCAGGCCGGCAGCCGGACCGACTTCTGTGTCGCGATGGCCACGAACGGCGGGCCCGATCCGCAGCTCGGCGACCTCCCCGGCCTGGGCGACGACATGAAGAACCTCACGCTGGCGCTGCCGCTGGGCACCGGCGCGTCGGTGAAGGCCACGCCGCTGTGCTCCCGCGCGACGTTCCTGTCGAGCAAGGGCTGCCCCTCCGCCTCCCAGGTCGGTGAGCTCAGCCTGGCGGTCGACATCCTCGGCGCCGGTCGCATCGACGAGCGCCTGCTGCAGGGCAAGGTCTTCAACCTCGAGCCGCAGGGCACCGAGGGCGCGCGGCTCGGCCTCGCCGTCGACGTCGTCGTCGGCCCGCTGAACCTCAGCGGCGTCATCCACCTCGAGACCGAGGCCCGCCTGCGGCCCAGCGACAACGGGCTGGAGTCCGTCACCGTCGGCAATCCGCGTGACCTCGAGGGCATCCCGCTCGAGCT
>JAEMQS010000003.1 GCA_016463765.1 Solirubrobacteraceae bacterium
TCCTCGACTACGAGAACGAGCAGATCCACCTCGCCCACCTGCTGTGCGCCGCGCATGAAGGTCCGCTCGAGCCGGCCGACGCCGAGACCCTCGGCCCCCGGTGGGAGGCCCACGCCCAGTCGCTCGTGGCCAGCGGAGAGCTGGTCGCGCGCAAGGGGACCTACGTCCTGCGGGCGCCCGAGGACTACCCCGCCGCGCGCGTGTCGCTGCGCAGCGCGTCGCCCGATTCGTTCGCGGTCATCGACGTCGCCAGCGGCGAGGTGCTCGGCTCGGTCGAGGCCGCGCGCGCGTTCTCCACGACCCATCCGGGCGCGGTCTACCTGCACCTCGGCCGGCAGTACGTCGTCTGCGAGCTGGACATCGAGACGCGCCGGGCGCTCGTCGAGCCGTTCGACGGGAACTGGTACACCCAGCCCAAGCGCGAGACGCTCACCTGGATCGACAAGCTCCAGGACCGCCGGGACACGATGGGCGTGACGCTGTCGTTCGGGCTGGTGTCGGTGACCGAGACGGTCATCGCCTACCAGCGCAAGCGGCTCTCCGACCACGAGATCATCGACCTCCAGGGCCTCGATCTGCCGGAGACCACGTTCCAGACCCAGGCGCTCTGGTACGAGCCCGACGAGGACCTCCTGCGCCACGAGTTCCCCCTCGAGGTGCTGCTCGGCGCGCTGCACGCCACCGAGCACACGCAGATCGCGGTGCTCCCGCTGCTGGCGATGTGCGACCGGTGGGACATCGGCGGCCTGTCGACCAACGCCCACCCGCAGACGGGCATGCCGACGATCTTCATCTACGACGGGCACCCGGGCGGCGTCGGGATCACCCGCGTGGGCTACCACGTGTTCGAGACCCTGGTCGCCGACGCGCACCGCCTGATCGCGGACTGCCCGTGCGAGAAGGGCTGCCCGAGCTGCGTGCAGTCGCCGAAGTGCGGGAACCTCAACGAGCCGCTGCACAAGGCAGGGGCGCTGGAGATGATGGGGCGGATGCTCGAACGATGACGGGGGCGCGGATTCCCACCTGGCCGGTGGCGGCGGGGTCGTTCATCCTCGGCTTCGCCGTCGCGGACGTGACGGGTGTGCGCCCCATCGGCGGCCTGGTGCTGCTGGCGGGCGCGCTGTGGTGTGCGCCGCGGTGGTGGCGGGGCGCCGGGCCGGCGGTCGCGATCGGCCTCGGGCTGGCGTACTTCGCCGCGTTCGTGGCGTCGCACCGGTTCGCCGACGTGGTGGGCGCCTACCCGTCGGTGTTCATTCTCGGCGCGGCGATCGGCGCGGCGTCCTGGGCGCTCGTCGACGCCCGCGAGCGCGCCCCCGCCTGACGGGGCGAACGCGCAGATTTCGTCGCCGGAGCGCCCCTTCCTCCGGCTGCAAGGTTTTTCCCGCACCTTGATCCGGGGCCGCCGTGTTCGACTCTCTGAGTATGGCCCGCCCCTCGCGTGTCCTTGTGGTCCTCTGCGCCCTGGTGTGCGTGTTCGCGTTCAACGTCAGCGCGGGCGCGGCGACCGGTGGCGCAAAGGGGCCGTCGAAGTCCGGCGGCGCCGCGTACGGCAGTGCGGTGAAGCCCGCGCCGCCCGAGGTGCGGGTGCTGCGCGTCGCGCCGGGACAGATCGTCGAGGGCAGGCGCCCGAGCGTCCGGGTCCGCATCGACCAGCGCCGCGGGACGAGGCTCAAGCGCGTGCGCGTCGTCGTGCTCAAGCGACCGTCGATGCGCCCGGTCGCCCGCGTGGTGCTCCGTGCCCGCCCGGGGCGCCAGGTCCGGGTGGCGTGGCCGAAGGGCTTCGCGTTCACCCCGGGCCGGTACGTCGTGCGGGTCCACGGCCGTGACGCGAACGGGCAGACCATCCGGCGCACCGCCCGGTACACCGGGAAGGCGAACCTGCTGGTGAAGGCCAAACCGAAGCCGAAGCCCAAGCCACCCACGCCGCCTGCACCCGCTCCGGCCCCTGCGCCAGCGCCCGCGCCCGCGCCGTCGACCGGCGGGGTCTTCCCGGTCGCCGGGCCGTACACACTCCCGAGGACGGGCGGCGGGTTCGGCGACGACCGCGGCTCGCACGCCCATCAGGGCCAGGACATCTCCGCGGCCGAGGGCGTCCCGGTGGTCGCCCCGTTCGGCGGCACCGTCGCGTTCACCGACTACCAGGCGGCCGGCGCGGGCCACTACGTCGTGCTCGACGGCAGCGACGGGCGGTCGTACTTCTTCGCGCACTGCAAGTCCGGCTCGGTCGCGGTGTCACGCGGCGCCGCGGTCGTGGCCGGTGCCCAGCTGTGCCAGGTCGGCTCCACCGGGCGCTCCACCGGCCCGCACCTGCACTTCGAGATCTGGGTCGGCGGGTGGCGGCGGGACAAGGCGTCGCGGCCCATCGACCCGCTGCCCGACCTCCTCGCCTGGTCCGGCCGCTGACGACCCGGCGTCAGCCGACGTCGAGCCGCAGCGTGGCCTGCACGCCTTCCGGCTCGGCCCGCACCACGAGCGTCCCGTCCCCGACCCCGTCGAGCGCGAAGCCTGCGCGCTCGCTGAGTCCGACGAGCCGCGCGGCGGTCGCCCGCAGCCGTTCGCTGCGCATCCGCACGACGAGTGCGCCCTCCGCGTCGTCCCCCGCGCCGATCTGCGGGGACCGCGCCACGCGCTGGAGGTCCGGCTCGCGGGTGCTCACGACGAGCTGACCGTCGACGACGGCCGCACGCGCGAGCAGCACCGCATTGGCCGACACCTGCCCCGCCCCGTCGGGCGCGACGGTGAACTCCAGGCCCGGCAGGCCGATGGCCGCGAACACGGGCCCGAGCAGGAACCGCCCGCGAGAGAGCGCGTCGGCGAACCCCTCGGGGTCGCGCAGGCCGACGCGCAGGCGGCTGTCCTCGAGGTCGGTGGCGAGGAGTGCCGGGCCGGCGAGGTTGCCGAGCAGGTCCAGGTCGAGATCGACGCCCGCCTGCCGCAACGGCTCCTGGGCCGCGTCGAAGGCCCGTGCCGCCTCGGGGTCGAGAGCGCGCCAGACGCGCTCGGCGAAGAGCATCGTCGCCGCGGGTTCGCGCAGCCCGGCCCGCAGCGCCCCGTACTCGGGGATGGGCGGCGCCTCGACCCCCCCGGCGACGGGAAGGTCCGCGGCGACGAGGTCGCTCTCGGAGGTGTCGAACGCGGTGGCGATCGTCATGCTCCGGGTGTCCGCGGCGACGGCGATCGTCATCCGTTCCAGGGCCGCGATCCACGGGACCTTCCGCAGCTCGGCGAAGTCCGGGCCCGCGAGCGCCACGGGGGCACTGACGCTGAGCCGGACCGGCGCGCGCACGGGGGTGCCCTCGAGACGCTCCTCGAGCGCCCGCGGCGTCATCCCGCGCCGCTCGGCCTTGCGGTCGAGCGCGAGCCGCAGCGTGTCCGCGTCCTTGCCCACGAGCAGCACCGCACCCGCGCGCGCGTACGCGGGCGCTCCGTCCTCGGCCCGGTAGAGCGACGCCCCGCGATGGGTGCCGGCCGGGTCCAGACGCTGGCGATCGACCGCCGCCTCGAGGCGCTTCGCCAGGGCGGTCTCGTCGGCGACCATCCATGCCGCCAGCGGGGTGCGCGTGACCGTCAGGTCGGTCAGGTCGGGTAGCGCGACGACGACCGGGTTCCCGGCCTGGTCGCGCAGGCTGTCGAGGTCGAGCCCCGCCTCGGCGGCGAGCCGCGTCACCTGGCCGAGCACGAGCTCGGTGGCCGGGATGCGCCCGAGGCGAGCCGCCAGCGCGCCGGTCTCGCCGCGCTCGAGCTGGGTCGACACGACGCCGACGGCCAGCGCCTCCTCGGGAAGGTAGGCGAGCGCGTCGCGCAGCGGATCGGGCCGCGCGGGCGGCTCGTCGCCGTCGCCACCACAGCCCGACACCAGCGCGGCGAGGAGGACCACGCAGGCGACGAGGCGACGGAACATGGCGCCACGCTACCCCGGACCCGAGCGGCACGTCATGTCGGGGACACCCGGCCATGCCCCGGTTTCGGCCCGCTGGGGGTCCGAACCCCACCCGACCGGCCGGTGGCGCTACGATCCATCGTCGCTCGGCGAGTTAGCTCAGTTGGTAGAGCACACGACTGAAAATCGTGGTGTCCCCGGTTCAAGTCCGGGACTCGCCATCTCCCGGTGTCGGTTCCGACCTGCGTCTGGACGCTCTGACGCAACCACATCATGCGTCCAGATGACTCGGGACACGCTGTACCGTGTCAAGGGCGGGAGCACCGAGCCTGAGCCGTCCGCGAGTCCCCTCACGCGGAGTACGAACGGCGCAGCGCCACTCCTGATCCTCGGAGAACCGCGGCAGCCGCCGCAGTATGGAGGACCCCATGGCCACCGAAGCCCCTCGCCCGGTGTCTGCCCACCGCGCATCCCGATCCGGGAGTGCGCAACCAGCCACAACCGCCCTCCGGGGTGCCATGGCCGTGTGCGTCGCGCTCGCCGCGACGGGCGCCGCCGCAGGGAGCGCGCAGGCCGCGGCCGTCGACCTGGGCACCGCCTCGTCGTTCGCGGTCCTGGGTGCCACCACGGTGACGAACACCGGCCCGAGCGTCGTCTCCGGTGATCTGGGCGTCAGCCCCGGCACCGCGATCGTCGGCTTTCCGCCGGGCACCCTGACCGGTGGGGCGTTCCATGCGGCGAACGCCACCGCCGCGACCGCGCAGACCAACGTCACCACGGCCTACAACGACGCGGCGGGTCGCATCTCGAGCGCGACGGTCTCCGGTGACCTCGCCGGGCGCACCCTGACGCCCGGGGTGTACACATCCGCCTCATCCCTGAGCCTGTCCGGGGACCTGACCCTGAACGCCGGCGGCAACCCCGACGCGACGTTCGTCTTCCAGGCCGGCTCGACCCTGATCGCCGGGTCCGGCAGCCGGGTGCTGCTCATCGGCGGCGCGCAGGCGTGCAACGTCGTATGGCAGCTCGGCAGTTCGGCCACCGTCGGCACGGCCAGCGCGTTCGTCGGCGACATCCTGGCCATGACCTCCATCACGATGAACACCGGCGCCACCCTGGACGGCAGGGCGCTGGGGCGCAACGGCGCGGTGACGCTGGACACGAACACCATGACGCGCTCGGCATGCGCGTCTGCGGTGACGCCCACGCCGCCCGGCACCACGCCCACGCCCACACCCACGCCTCCGGGCGTCACGCCCACGCCGCCCGGCGGCACCCCCGGGGGTACCCCGAACGACAGCATCAGGGCGACCCTCCGGCGCCGCGTCGTCACGACCACGCGGGCCGCGGAGCGGCTGCGGTGCACCACCGCCCGGCTGCGCGGCACGGTGCGTCGCCGCGCGACGGCGACGTCGTACCACTTCCAGTTCGGCACGACGCGCGCCTACGGCCGGGTCACGAACGCGGGCGTGGTTGCCCGGGGTACGAGGATGGTCCCGGTGTTCGCGCAGGCGAGCACGCTGAAGCCCAACCGCACCTACCACTACCGCCTGGTGGGCGTGAGCTCGACCGGGGTCCGCACGATGGGCGCGAACGGGACGTTCAGCACGCGTGCGTGGAGCACGTGCCGCGCCTCGTCTCCGGCCCGTCCGACCCGCACGGACCGCGGTCTCACGGGGTGAGCACCGCGGCCTGGCATCGCCGCCTGGCCGCGCTGGCGATCGCCGGCGCGGCGGCGATCGCCACGCCGGCGGGCGCCGCCGTGCCGGACGCGCCGGCGGGCACGCAGCGGCTGGCGCTCCTGGAGCGCGCGCGCGACGCGTACCTGCGCCCGGACACCCGGTCGCCGTATCTCACGACCGTGGCGCGACGCCGGCCGATCACCGGCACGCGGACCATGCTGCCCGTCCTGGAACTCCGGGCCGGGCGCGACGGCACGACCTGGCTGCGCGTGATGCTCCCCGGGCGACCCAACGGCCGGACAGGCTGGATCTCGTCGCGGTTCACGAAGGTGGCGCGCACGTCGTGGCGACTGCGCGTGGATCTCTCGCAGCGCCGGGTCACCGTGCTGCGCGCCGGCGAGCAGGTCAGGACGTTCCGCGCGGTGATCGGCAGTCCGTCGACGCCGACTCCCGCCGGGCGCTTCTTCGTCGAGGAGACCATCCGGTTTCGCCGCGATCAGGTCGGGGCGCCCTACGCGCTGGCCCTCAGCGCGCGGTCCGCCGTCCTCGAGCAGTTCGCGGGCGGCCCCGGCCAGATCGGCATCCACGGGCTGGGCAACGTCGGCGGCGTCCCGGGCACCGCCGCGTCGCACGGCTGCATGCGCCTGCGCGACGGCCCCATCCGGTGGCTCGCCGCGCGCATGGGACCCGGCGTGCCGGTGACCATCGTCGCGTGATCTGCGACCTGCCGAACCCTCGTACCCGGCGTCGATGCGCATCGCTGTCATCGGCGCCGGACTCGCCGGCCTCACCGCGGCCCGTGATCTCCACGACCACGGTCACGCCGTCGTCATCTGGGAGAAGGCCCGGGGGGCCGGCGGCAGGACGTCCACGCGCCGCGGCCCGGGCGGACTGCGCTTTGACCACGGCGCGCCGTACCTCCACGACGGGCTGCTGGCGCTCGAGGACGTCGAGGGCCTCGCCGCCCACCGGCTGACCCTCCCCGGCGGCGCCGCGCGCGTCGAGATCGTCGGCGCGCCGTCCGCGAGCACCCCCGCGAAGGGCCTCGCCCATGGCCTCGACCTCCGCACGCAGACGCGCGTCGACACCCTCCTGCGGACCGGCGACGGCTGGCACCTCGCCGCGGAGGACGGCGGCGCGCTCGGCCGGTTCGACGCGGTCGTGGTCACGGCGCCCGCCCCGCAGACCGCCCAGCTGCTCGCCGATGCCGCCCCCGGCCTCGCGACACGCGCGGCCGGGGTCGCCTTCGCACCGTGCTGGTCGGTGATGGCCGCCTGGGACGAGCCCCTCGGCCTCGGGTTCACCGCCGCCGAGGACATCCCCGGGATCGCCCGCGCCGTGGCAGACGACGCCAAGCCCGGCCGCGAACCCGGTGAGCGCTGGGTCCTGCAGACCGACGAGGACGTCTCGACCGCGTACCTCGAGGCCGAGCCGGACGACGTCATCGCGCTCGTGCTCGACCGTTGGGCGCAGCGGATCGGCCGTACCGACCCGGCACCAGTGCACGTCGCCGCGCACCGCTGGCGCTACGCACAGCCCCGCACACCGTTGCCCGAGACGTTCCTGCGGGCCGACACCCTGCTCGTCGCCGGCGACTGGTGCGGGGGCGCCACCGCGGGCGCGGCGATCCGCAGCGGCGCCGCCGCGGCGGCCGCGCTCGGCGCCGCCTGAACCGACGGTCAGCCCCGCAGGATGACGAGCGTCGTCCGCAGCGCCTGGCCGCCGCCCACGGGCGCCAGGCGCACGGGGACGCGCACGAGCCCGACGGCCGGCGTCGCCGGCAGCGAGAGGCGGACGCGACGCACCTTCGGGCCGACACGCACGGTGCGCCCGCCGGCACGGAGGTTCGCGGGAACGCTGGTCGCCACAGAGACCGTGACGCGCCGGGCGCCCTTCGCGACAGAGGCGGCGCGCAACGTCCGCAGCTCGAGCGCCAGGGGCTCGACCGTCACCGTCTTCGACGCCGTGTCCTGGCGCCCGCTCGCGTCGCGCACCACGAGGCGCACAGCAACCCGGCCCGCCGGCAGACGAACACGCAGCCGCTCGCCGGTGCCCAGCCTCCGGGAGCCGGCGAACCACGTCAACGCGCGGCCCCGCAGGCGTCGACCGCTCTCGTCGACGCCCTGTCCGCGCAGGACCACGCGCGCCGCGGCCGTCGACCGCTCGCCACCGACCGGCCGGACGATGGTCGCGGTGGGCGGCCGGCCGTCCACGCGGATCGGCCCCGAGGTGACCTCGGCCCTGTCGAAGCCGTCACTCACCCGCACGCGCACGCGGCCCGCACGCGCGGTGCGCAGCAGTTGCGCGGGCACGACGGCGCGCCCGGTGCTCGCCCCCCGGAAGACGGTTCGCCATCCCCGGCGACCGTCCGGGGAGAACTGGACCGTGGCCGTCAGCCGGTCGCCGTCGGCGTCACTCGCGCGCCAGCGCACCTCAAGGGAACGGCGGACGCGCGTCCCGGCGCGCGGCGATCGCAGGGCGACCTTCGGCGCTCGTCCCCTGGCCCGCCGATCGACCACGGTGCCGTTCTCGACGAGCTCCACCGCGACGCTGCGGGCGGGCACCGGGGCGATGAAGGTCGTGGCTCCGGACTCGCTGTCGGTCGTCACACGCGCCCCGACCTCCCCGAGGGTCTGACCGGCGGCGTCGAGCCCTCGGACGCGGACGGGTGAGGCCGGGTCGCCGGCGGGCGCCAGGTGATCCCTGTTGGCAGGTTCCAGCCCGGTGATCCGCGTCTGGCCGGCCTCGACGATCCCGACGACGAACCCGGAGCCCGGCAGCACCGGGACGGCCTGGGCCTGACGCGCGCTGCGGCGGATCGGAACCTGGAACGTCGTCGGCACGACGTCCTCGGCGTTGATCGCGAACGCGAAGGCGCGGTTCCAGTTGCGCGGCGAGAGCCAGGCGTCGGGTTCACCGCCGCAGTAGGACATGAGGTCGTAGAGCGGCCGCTGCGTGTTGGCGACGACGTCCTCGGCGTCGACCACGCGGTCGCCCGATGCGGCGTCGTAGCGCACGCCCTGCAGGCGGCCGCGGTTGTCCGCGGGCCACGTCTCGCCGACCTGCCCGTTGGCGTCGCCGCCGCACGAGAGGTCGCCGACGATCCCGCCGATGTTCTTCCCCGCGTGCGGGGCGCCGTAGGCGTGCAGGAGCTCATGGGTCGCCGCGGTGAGCGGCCGGCCCGATGCTCCGTCGTTGAGGTGCAGGTACGGCTGATTGTTCGACCGGCCCCACGCACCGACGCCGTCGGTGTTGAAGCTGGCACCCGGTTCCCTGCGCGTGCCCTCGTACTGGTAGTTGTGGATCGCCACCAGGACATGGAACCCGTCCGTCGGCGACGCGTTGACGTCCCGCGCCGGGCCGCTGGCGACCCACGCCCGCACCGAGTTGGTGACGTGGGCGCTCGCGCACCGCCGCAGGCGCGTCGTACGGGCGCTCCCGCCCTCGCCGGCCGGAGCGGGGCAGTTGCGCGCGTTCGTCGCCGTGGCCGGGTCGATCGCGACCTGCGCGACGTAGTTCGAGATCTGGAAGTTCTCACCCGCCGGCAGCAGGTTGCGAGCGGACGCCAGCACCGTGCCCGGTGCCGTCAGCGAGGCCAGCGTCTGCGTGGGGGTCGTCAGGCCGATGGTCCGCAGGATCCCGCTGAACGGCAGCACCCTGGTGAACACGTCGGTCAGGGTGTACGTGTCGTTCTCCACGCAGTTCGGCGCCGTCACCGCGGCCAGGATGCCGGTGGACGTCGTGCACTGCGTGACCTCGGCGCCGCCAGCGGCGATGGACACGTCGGCCTTCAGGTCGAACGTCCCGTTGGCCGCGGCCTCGAGCCACGCCTGGGGCAGTTCGAAGCGCACACCGAACGATTCGTCCCCGCGCTCGGTCGCCGTGACCGCGTCGCTCGGGGAACTCCCGAGCGCGGACGCCGTCACCGTCTGCGTCAGCGAGGCGCTCAGGCGCGCGCCCGTCGCGCGCAGCTTGACCTGGATCTGCTGGCCGGGCACCTCGAGTGGCACGCCGGCCTTGCGGTCGACGTACACGATGACGCCGGTGCGCTTGCCCGCATCGAGCATCAGGCCCCGATACTGCGCCCGCTGCGTCGCCGCACCGTTCGCCGCACAGCCTGGAAGCACCAGCCCGGTCGGGGTTCCGCCCCCGCACAGGGCGCCGAAACCGAGGGGCCGCTGCGGGACGCCCTCGAAGGAGTACTGGCCGGCATCGCTGTTGGGCTGGACGACCTGCAGGACGTCGATGCCACGGATGCGCAGGTCGCCGACGCGCTTCGGCGTCAGCACCACGCTCGGGAGTCTCACGCCCCCCAGGAACGGGCTCGGCACGGTGCGGCCGGAACCGTCAGCGCTGATGACGCCTCCGGCCGCCGTGCGCGCGGTCACGCGGCAATACAGCACGCGCCGCGGCGCGGTGTTGGCGAAGTACACCGCCTTGTTGCGCACGACCAACCGGTCCGGACCCGGGGGGAAGGCCAGCGAGCGCTCGTAGATCTCCTTGACGAAGGCGGGATCCGCGGCCAGGCCCTCCCACGCGCCGTCCGAGCACCTGTAGGTCGAACCCGACTTCCCGCTGGTGATCTCGAACGACGGCGCCGTGACGTTGCGGGCGACCGGAGGCGCGGGCGGAGGCGGAGGCGGCGGGGCCGGAGGCGGCACGACCGGCGGCTCCGGAGCCGGCGGCGGCGGGGTGACGGGACCGTCGGCGATGTCGACGTGGCGAATGCGGTGTCCGAACGTGTCGACGATCAGGACGTCGCCCGTGGCGTCGAGCGCGACGCCGACCGGCTGGTTGAGCTGCGCAGCGGTCGCCGGTCCCCCGTCCCCGGTGCTGCCTGGAGTCCCGACGCCGGCGAGCGTGGTGATCGTGCCGCTCGGGTCGACGCGCCGCACGACATGGTTGTTGCGGTCGCTGATGAGGTAGCCCCCGTCGGACTGGACGGCGATCCGGGTGGGCCGGTTCAGCCGCGCGGCCACCGCCGGACCGGCGTCCCCGGCGTACCCGGCCGTTCCCGTCCCCGCGACCGTCGTGACCGCGCCGCCCGCTGTGGCGCGGCGGATGCGATGGTTCTCGGTGTCGGCGATGAGCACGCTCCCGTCGGGGAGCAGCGCGACGCCCGCCGGGTCGTTGAGCCCCGCGGCGGCGGTCGTCCCGAAGGTCTGGATCGTCCCCCCGGCGCTGATGTAGCGCACGCGGTTGTTGTCGGTGTCGGCGACGACGTAGCTGCCGTCCGCGTAGACCCCGATGTCATACGGGAACGACAGCTGTGCGGAGGTGGCCGCGCCGCCGTCGCCCCCCGCCCCCGCACCCCCGGTGCCGACGACGGTCGAGATCGTCCCGCCGGGTGTCACCTTGCGGATCTTGTTGTTGTTCGCGTCGGCGATGAGGAGCGACCCGTCCGGAAGGAACGCGAGGCCCGAGGCCGCGTTGAGCCGGGCGGCCGTCGCCGGCCCGCCGTCGCCGAGGCTTCCTGCGACACCCGATCCGGCCATCGTCGTGATCGTGCCGTCGGCTGCGACGCGCCGGATGCGGTAGTTGGCCTGGTCGGCGACCACGAACCCGCCCGTCGGCGCGGCGATCACCTGCACCGGGATGCTCAGCTGCGCCGTCGTCGCAGGGACGTTGTCACCGTTGAACCCCGCGGTGCCGGTACCGGCCACGGTCGAGATCGCGCCGGTCGCAGCCACAGCGGGCGAGCCGCTCGCGAGGGCAGTGACGGCGAAAGCCGCCGTCGTCAGCAGCTTGAGCCACGTCATCGGCGGACCGTGTCAGCCGGTCGCGGACCGGGAAACCCCCCTGAGGGGTGGCGTTTCCCCACCCAGGCGTGTAACGAACGACCCCCTCGCGAGACTGATGCGTACATCCCTTTGAGGAGGCCGCTCACCCGGCCTCCGCCCCGACCAGGAGGACGCCTTGGGCGCCTACGCCAAGAACCCCGACGCAGTCGAGCGGCTCACCCCCGAGCAGTACCGCGTCACCCAGCAGTGCGGCACCGAGCCCGCGTTCCAGAACGAGTTCTGGGACAACAAGGAGCCGGGCCTGTACGTCGACGTCGTCTCCGGCGAGCCGCTGTTCGCGTCGATCCACAAGTTCGACAGCGGCACCGGCTGGCCCAGCTTCACGGTGCCGATCAACCCCGACAACGTCGTCGAGAAGTCCGACCGCAGCTACGGGATGGTCCGCACCGAGGTCCGCTCGGCGAGCGGCGACAGCCACCTCGGCCACGTCTTCCCCGACGGCCCGCGCGAGGCGGGCGGTCTGCGGTACTGCATCAACTCCGCGGCGCTACGGTTCATCCCCGTGAGCGACCTGGAGTCTGCCGGCTACGGCGAGTTCGCAAGCCTGTTCACCAAGGAGGTCACGTCATGAGCACCGAGACCGCGTACCTGGCCAACGGCTGCTTCTGGGGGTCGCAGGAGCTCCTGCGCGACCGCCCGGGCGTCCTGTCGACCCGTGTCGGCTACATGGGCGACGACAGCACGCCGAACGCCACCTACCGCCGCCACGGCGACCACGCCGAGGCCGTCGAGATCGTCTTCGACCCGGACGTGACGAGCTTCCGTGAGGTCCTGGAGTTCTTCTTCCAGATCCACGACCCGACGACGCTGAACCGCCAGGGCAACGACATCGGCCGCAGCTACCGGTCGGCGATCTTCCCGGCGTCGGATGAGCAGGCCCGGGTGGCGCGCGAGGTCATCGCGGAGGTCGACGCGTCCGGCGCCTGGCCCGGCAAGGTGGTCACGACGATCGAGGACGCGAAGGACTTCTGGGAGGCCGAGGCCGAGCACCAGGACTACCTGCGGCGCAACCCGGGCGGGTACACGTGCCACTACGTGCGCCCGGGCTGGAAGTTGCCGGCGGCGAGCGCCTGAGACTGACGGTGGGGGTGACGGTCACCCGGTCGCGCTGACGCGCACCGTGGTGCCACCGTCACCCACGCCGACGATCGCATCGCCCGCCCGCGCCCACGACCGGATGCTCTTCGTCGTCGCGACGCGCAGCGGGCTCCACCGCAGCCCGTCCGTCGATGTGATCGCGATCCCCTCGCCGGAGGCGACGAACCGGCTGCCCGTCCAGATCACCGCGTCGAGGTTGACCTCGACCCCGCTCACGCCGGCCTGCCAGGTCCGCCCACCGTCGGCGGAGGCGAGCGCCTCACCGTTGTGGCCCACGACGACGAACCGGCCGGCGCCGTACGCCACGCCGGTCTGGAAGCGCTGCAGCCCCGCGCTCTGGAACTGCCACGCGGCACCGCGCGCGGGCCGGCGCATGATCGTGCCCGCCCCGACCGCCACGACGGCCCGGCCGTCCGTGGCGAAGGCGCGGACCGAATGGAACGCCTCCGAGCGGACCCGCCGCCAGCGCACGCCGGTCTCCGACGCCAGTACGACGCCGCGATCACCGCCGACGAGGTACTCACTGCCGGTCCAGAAGACGCCGTGCAGGTTCAGCGACGTGGGCACCGACCTCCGCCGCCAGGTGCGGCCGTCGCGCGAGGTGAGGAGGGTGCCGGCCGAGCCCGCCGCCACGAACCCGGCGTCCCCGTGAGCGATCCCGGCAAGGTCGGACCGGGTCGGCCGCGGGGAGGACCGCCAGCGCCGGCCGTCAGTGGAGCGCAGCACCTTGCCGGAGCCGCCGACCGCGACGAGGGTCCCGTTCCCGCGCGCGACCGAGGCCAACGAACAGGGCAGGGCCGAGACCGCGACCTTCCAGCGCCGCCCGTCCTGCGACGTGATGACGGTGCTCTGGTCGCCGACCGCGACCCAGCCTGCCGGGGTGTGCGCGACCCCGCGCAGGTCGGCCGAGGTCGCGGTCGTGCCGCGCCGCCACTGCCGGCCGTTGCGGGAGAAGAGCGTCACGCCGCCCGACCCGACGGCGACCCACAGCCCGTTCGCGCGCGAGACGCCACGAAGAATCTCGTCGGTCGGGGTGCGCTGCCCCTGGAGACCGCCGGCCAGTGTCCCCTCGAGGATGGCGCCGAAGTCCCCGACCGCCACGACCCTGCGTCCGTCGGAGGCGAGCTGCCACAGGAACGGGCGCGGCGCGATGACCGAGCCGGTGGGACGCGGCGACGTCGGGACCACCGTGAACGGGCCGCCGCCGGTGCTCGCCACGACCGTCGCCTCCTGCCCAGCGAGCGCGAGCGTATCCCCGACCGCGGTCCCGGCCCACAGGGTGCTGGTGGTCCCGGGGTCCACGGCGGCCCACTGCTCGGCCGACGCGTCGGCGCGCATCGCGCCGCCGCGACCGGCCGCCACGACCCGACCACCCGCAGCGGCGATCCCGCGCAGCGACAGCGGCGGGATGCCCGGCGCCGCGCGCCAGCGGCCGCCGATCCGGGTGAGGATGGACCCCACGTCCCCGATCGCGACCCACCGCCGGCCCGTCCAGGCCACACCGCGGAGGTCGTGCTTCGTGGGGGTCGACTCGATCGTCCACCGCGAGGGGGTGCGGGCGGCGGCGACCAGGCCGTTGGACCCGACCGCGTAGAGCTCGGCGCCGTGCGCCGCGACGTTCGTCAGCGTCAGGCCTCCGCCCGGGGCGCCGGCACAGCGCTCCGCCGCGGCGGCGCCGGGCGCGAACGCCAGTGCCACGGCGGCCGCGGGCGCGGCGAGCAGGAAGGGCAGGCGCACGGACATCAAGCGACGGATCGACGGACGGGCCGAGGTCCTTGAGGCCTGGCCACCGAACGCCCGTCCACCAGATTGGGCGTTTGCCCAGGTTCTTGAGGTTCGGCGCCCGGATCTGCCGATCCGGAACACGTGAGGCACCAACCTGCCACGGGGTCGTCGTCCGCGGCGGGTCCCCCGCCTCCGCGCGCGCGACCGTCCCCGGACGCGCTCGAGGACGCCGACCTGGACATCCCGATCCTCGGCCGCGCCGACGTCGCGCGGGTTCCGTGGGTCGTGATCTGCGCCGGGTCGCTCGCGCTCGCGCTGAGCCAGATCCTCCGTCCCGCGGGCGGGGAGGCGTGGGCGTACGCCGATCTGCTGATCATCGGCGGGTCGATCCTCGTCGCGGTCGTCGCCGGGGTCATGGTCGCGTGCCAGGACACGGAGGTGCTCCGCAGCCTGCGCGGCGCGGTCTGGATCTACCTTCTGAGTGCCGGTGTCCTGCTCGTCAGCCTCACCGTCGTCGCGCTCGCCGACAGCGGCCTGGCGTCCCTCGGGCTCATGGCGATGCCGTTCACCACGGCCTACCTGGGGCTCGTGCTGCCTCGCTCGTATTCACGCATCGCCCTCGCCGTCGTCATGGTCACGCTCGTGGGCATCCAGCTCGCGCGCCCGGTGGACGACGTCCTGGCGTGGGGCTCGGCCTTCGTCCTCGTCGCCGCAGGCGGGGCCATCGGGCTGCTCGTCCGTCATGCCCATCAGAAGGCCCGCGAGCAGTCGCTGCTGCTCTCGCGCAGCGACCAGCTGACCGGCGCGCTGAACCGGCGCGGGTTCCTGGAGCAGCTCGGCGACGAACTGCGCGGCGGCCGGCCGATCGCCCTCATGCTCGTCGACCTCAACGACTTCAAGCGCGTCAACGACACCGAAGGGCACGCGGCAGGCGACGCGCTGCTGGCGTGGGTGGGCGCGACGATCCCGGCGTACCTGCCGGACGACGCCGCGTTCGGTCGCCTCGGCGGTGACGAGTTCGCGATCGCGCTGCCGGGAGCGACCACCGACACCGTCAGGCACATCGGCGAGCAGGTGATCGCCGCGCTGGGCGACCGCATCGCCGCCGCGGCCGGCGCCGCGATCCGTCCGGCAGGTGAGGACGTCGACAGCTACTCCCTGTTGCAGTGCGCCGACACCGCGCTCTACGCCGCCAAGCACGATCCGGATGCGCCCGTCCAGCTGCGTCCCGCGCGCGTCGTCGCCGCGGAGCAGGACACCGAGCGGCCGGCGGAAAGGCCCGCGTCGCTGACATTCGCGCAGCTGCGCGCGGCCGGCGGGCCGCCCCAGCGGTTCGTCACGACGCTGTACGAGGGCCGCACGATCGCCCTGGGGTTCCTCGTCGTCGCCGCGGCCGGCGTCCCGTTCGTCGTGAGCACGATCGCCGCGGGCGGGACGTCGTTCTTCGAACGCGTCATCCAGTACCTCGGCGTCCCGTGGATCCTGGTGAACGTGGCGATCGCCGCGTACTACTCGCGGCGGCGCTACGAGAACGACCGCCCGCCGCTGTTCGCGCTCTACGGGTCGTCGGTCATCGTCGCCCTCGGCATCTGCGCGGCGGCGCTGTCGACCGGGACCGGCGTGCTGGCGCCCATCACCGCGGGCCTGTTCATCAAGGTGTTCTTCGACTTCTCGTTCGGCCCGCGTCGGCTGGGCCTGCGTTCGGTGGCCGTCGTCGCGGCGTTCTGGGCGGCGGCGCTCGCACTCGGGCCGGCCGACGCCCTCTGGGCCGCGCCGTACCAACTCGTCCTGCTGGGGGCGGGCTACATGTTCGGGACCATCGGCCAGCAGGCGTTCGCCGAGGCCACCGCCGTGCGGATGCGACTGGCGAACACCGACGGGCTGACCGGGCTGCTGAACCGCCGGGGCTTTGAGTACGCGGCCGAGCGGGCCCGGCAGGCGATCGACGAGAGCACCGAAAGCCTGGCGGTGATGACCTTCGACCTCGACGACTTCAAGCGCGTCAACGACACGCTCGGCCACGCCGCCGGCGACGACGTGCTGCGCGCCGTCGCCGCCGCGACCCGCGAGGCGCTGCCCGACGCGTACGCGGTCGGCCGGCTGGGTGGTGACGAGTTCGTGGCCGCTGTCCCCGCGTCCTCGCTGGAGCGCGCCGTGACCCTGGCGGACCGTCTCGATGCGCACCTGACGGCCGTGGCCGCGGGGTCGGTCGGGTGCGCGTTCTACCCCGCGGACGGCGGGACCGTCGACGAACTGCTCATCGCCGCGGACGAGCGCGCGTATGCCGTGAAGCGCGCTCGCGCGCACCGCCGCGGGCGGTGACGGTCGGATCGCATGGGTGAGGACTACGCGCGAGTGAGTGGCTGACTACCGTTGCCGCCGCCCCCAGGCTCTCGTACCGTGCAATGTCGTGCCTGAGCTGCATGTGAAAACGGCGATGGTCCACGGTCGCCCGGTCCGCTACGCCGACGAGGGTCAGGGCCCGGTACTCCTGCTCATCCACGGAATGGCGGGCTCGCTCGAGAACTGGCGCGAGGTCATCGAACCGCTCGCCCGCAACCACACCGTCATCGCGCCGGACCTCCCCGGGCACGGCGGCTCAGGCGGCGGCCGTGGCGACTACTCGCTCGGCGCGCACGCGGCCAGCCTGCGCGACCTGCTCGTCACGCTCGGGCACGACCGGGTCACGGTGGTCGGCCACTCGCTCGGCGGCGGCATCGCCATGCAGTTCGCCTACCAGTTCCCTGAGACCATCGAGCGACTCGTGCTCGTGTCCAGCGGCGGCCTGGGCCCGGAGGTCAACCCGGTCCTCCGCGCGGCCGCGCTGCCCGGTGCGGACCTCTTCATCGCGGCGACCGCATCGGCGGGACGGTCCGTGGGCTCGACGCTCGGGCGCGGGCTCTCCGCCATCGGACTGCGACCGACCGCCGACGTGGCGGAGGTCGCACGCGGGTACGCCTCGCTCGCCGACCCGGACCGCCGCGCCGCCTTCCTCGCCACGCTGCGCGGCGTCGTCGACGTCGGCGGCCAAGTCGTGAACGCTGCGGACCGGCTGTACCTGGCGGCCGACATCCCGGTCCTCATCATGTGGGGAGACCACGACCCGATCATCCCCGTCCACCACGCCGAGCACGCACACGACGCGATGCCCGGGAGCCGGCTGGTGATCTTCGAGGACGTCGGCCATCTGCCGCAGCTCGAAGCGCCGCTGCGGTTCGTCGGTGCGCTCGACGCCTTCCTCGAGGAGACGGAGCCGGCGACGTTCGACGTGTCGACGTGGCGGGCGCGCCTGCAGCGCCCCGCCGAAGCCGCCTGACCGATCCGCGGCCCCCGAACGCGGATGCCTCAGGTGGTGACGCCTTCGACGGAGGTCCGGTCGGCCCGCGGAACCAGGTCGACCGCATCGGGCGCGAGCGCCGCGACGGCGATGCGCAGCCCCTCCGGGTCGTAGGACGGGTCGACGCCCGCCATCACATGCCCGACCGACGCGAGGTAGTGCCCGGCCAGCGCGGTGACCGCGGCGTCGGCGTCCCGCGCCTTCACGGCGTCGAGCACCGCGCGGTGTTCCGCGCGTCGCTGTTCCCACGAGTCGGGGGCGAGCACGACGTTGGCGTACCGGTAGCGCGAGGCGTGGTCGGCGAGGCGGGCGATCGTCGCCCGAGCCCGTGGCCCGGCGCCGGCGACCAGACGGGCGTGGAACTCGGCGTGGGGGTGGTCGGCCTCCGCGACATCACCGACGCTCGCGTAGTAGTCGATCTGGGTCAGCAGCCCCTCCATCGCGGCGATGTCTGGCTCGGTCCGCGAGGCCACCGTCTCGCGGATCGCGACGAGCTCGAGCGAGAGACGGACGACGTAGAGGTCCTCGACGTCGGCAGCGCTGAGCTCGGCGATGCGCACGCGCCGGTTCGGTGTCGCGATCACGAGGCCCTCCTCGTGGAGCAGCCGCAGCACCTCGCGCAGGGGCGTCCGGCCGAGCTCGAGGATCTCGCCCAGTTCGGTCTGCGACAGCTCGGCGCCAGGGGGGAGCTCGCCGGTGAGGATCATGCGGCGCATGCGCTCGTGACCGGCGACCATCTGCTGTCCGTCGCGACTCCCGCCCGGCGTGCTCATCCAGCAGATCCTTCCACCGACGGCGGCTCGCGGCGGCCAGCCTCGGCGGCGGCACGTTCGAGCAGGGCGCCGAGTTCGTGCCGTGCCGAGGTTCCGAAGACGAAGCGGTCCGGGCGGATGAGCAGCAGCTGGTCGGGATCGTCAGCCCAGCGGCGGATGGTGCCTGCCGAGTCGAGGACGACCTCGTCCTCCCCGCGCCGCGCCGCGCCGCCGACCTCGTCGATGCGGACTGCTCGGAGGTGGAGACGCCGAGCCGCCTCGGGCGCGGCCTCGACCGCCCAGCCGAACGGGGTCCCCATGCCCACGACGGCCCACCCCGCGCCCAGCACCTCATCGAGGGGTTGGGATCCGCCGTCCGCACGCACAACTTCTGGCTGCGGCAGCACCTTCCCTGCGTCGCCCACGCCTCCCGACACGAGCGCACCCGTGTCGTAGCTGGGCCAGGGAATCGGCCAGTGGTCGCGCACCCGACTCCGCCATCGGCGCGAGCGACCCAGCGCGTGCAGCGCACCGTCCCGCAGGCGCGCGATCCGCGTGCTCCGCGTGTTGTTGAAGTGGCCGATGCGGATCGCCATGCGCGTGAGACGCTCGACGTGCGGGCGTCGCTCCTGCTCATACGTGTCGAGCAGCCCGGATGGGGCACCGTCGAGGACGGCGAGCAGTTTCCAGGCAAGGTTGGCGACATCGCGCAGGCCGCTGTTCAACCCCTGCCCGGCGAAGGGCGGCATGACGTGCGCCGCGTCTCCGGCAAGGAGGACGCGGCCCAGTCTCCAGCGCTCGGCACGTCGCTCGTGGAAGCGGTAGACGGTGCGGCGCTTCACGGTGCCGCACAGCGCGGGATCGGTGACCCGCCCGAGCATGGCGTGGATGGAGGCGTCGCTGAGCAGATCCTGATCGCGTTCGTCGAGGGCGGCAAGGAACTCCCACCGGCGCCGGCCTCCTGGCAGCTGCGCGGTGATGTACGGCCGGACGGGGTCGGCGACGAAGATCGACCCCGGCCCCAGCGACGTGAGGTCCCCCTCGAGATCGAGCACCACCCACGGGTCCTCGAACGTGGAGCCCACGAACGCGATTCCCAGCAGCCGGCGCACCGCGCTGCTGGCCCCATCACACCCGACCACGTAGCGCGCCCGCACGGCGAACCGCTCGCCTGCGGCGTCCGCCCCCGCGAGCTCGACGCGTTCGGGTCCCTGCTCCAGCCCGTCGACGGTGCAGTGAAAGCGGGTCTGGCACGTGTCGAAGCGATCGAGCCCGGCGAGGAGCGCCTCCTCGATGTCGGGCTGGTGGATCCATGCCATGAAGGGGTGGCCGAACGGCTCGCGTGCAGGCGCGACCTCGAACAGCGACCGGCCGTGCGCATCGTGAGCGATGTGGCTGCCGCCGGTGTCGATCGCGCCGTCCATCGCGGCGAGCAGTCCGGTCGCCTGCAGCAGGCGCAACCCCTCGGAGTCGAGCACCGCGGCGCGCGACTCGGTGACCGTGCCCGCGTTGCGCTCCAGGACGAGCACCGACGCGCCCGCTGCCGCGATGAGGTTCGCCAGCGCGAGGCCGACGGGCCCCGCGCCGACGATCGCGACGTCAACGGTCTGCGAGGGAGCCATGCGCGCTCGGCGGGGTGTTGGCGTTGCGGTGGTGCTTGGGCGGGAACGTGCCGTGGTAGTCCATCGCACGCGGGCCCAGGACGCGCGTGCGGGGCCGGTAGTCGCCGACCGGGGGCATCACACCGAGGCCCCAGTTGTATTCGATGAGCACCCCTGCGCCGTCGAAGAAGTAGATGAAGCGATTGTCGCCGGCCGGATGGTGCCCTGGGCCCCACGCCAGCTCCTGGCCGCGCTCGGCGAGCAGCGGGGCCACCTGCGGGAGCTGCTCCTCGGTGATCGTCCACGCGAAGTGGTTGAGCCCGTTCGTGCGCGGGCGCCAGAAGCACGCGATCCCGTGGTGGTCGTGGTTGCAGTGCCAGAAGCTCGCGAACGGCAGGATGCGGTCGGAGAAGCGAAAGCCCAGGCCACGTCGCAGGAACCGCTCGAACGCCGGCTGGTTGCTCACGTTCACGGTGGCGTGCTCGAGCTGGCTCGGCGGCACGCCCGTCTCCGACGGCTTGACGTCGCCTCGTTCCGGCATGCCGCAGAACAGCCTGAACCGGTGCCCGCCGGGGCCGACCACCGTCAGGGTGCGCTCGGCGAACTGCTCCTCGGGCGCGGTGCTGAGCTCGATGCGGCCCCCGGCAGCCTCGAGCCGCGCGGGCGCAGAGTCGAGCACCGAGGGATGCTCGACCTCGAGACCGATCGCCGCGTACGAGGTCCGTTCGCCGGTCTGCGTCAGCACGAGCTCGTGATGGCGCTGGTTCGAGGACAGGTACGCGGTGGCGCCCTGCACCTCGGTGACCTGCAGTCCCATGATGCTCTGCGCGAACTCGATGCTGCGATCGAGGTCGGGGACGTCGAACGCCATGTAGGCAAGGTCCTTGATCATGCGATAGCCCCTTCGGCAACACAGACGTTTCTGATGACTCCCAGCCCGGTGATCTCGCCCTCCATGACGTCGCCGGGCACCAGGTAGCGCCCGTAGTGGGCGCCGTTCCCGGCCGGGGACCCCGTGAGCAGCACGTCGCCGGGCAGGAGCTGACAGGTCGCAGACACGTGCTCGATGAGCCGGGCGACATCGAAGACCATGTCCGCCGTCGACTCGTCCTGCATCGGCTCGCCGTTGAGCCGGAGGGTCAGGCGCAGCTCGCCTGGGTCCACGTGCCGTGCGGGCGTGATCCACGGCCCGATCGGGAACAGCGTCGGCGCGCTCTTCCCGCTGAGCCAGTCGGTCCCGACGGTCGGCATGTCGGGACGGAAGACGTGGTCGCGCAGCGTCACGTCGTTGCTGACCGCGTACCCCGCGACGTAGGCGAGCGCTCCGTCGCGCGTCACGTTGCGCGCGGGCGCGCCGATGATCACCGCGAGCTCGAGTTCCCAGTCGATCTGGTGCGCGTGCTCGGGCAGCACCACGTCGTCATAGGCGCCGACCATGGAGCGCGGCAGGCCGAGGAAGACGTACGGCATCCCCGACCGGGCGCGCTCGTCGAGCCCGGCGTCGAGCTGACGTTCGAGCTCCGCGGGATCGACATCACCCGTCGGGACCACGCCTCGCGCCATCAGCAGCTGCTTGACGTGCTGCTTGTAGTTCGCGCCCGCGCAGAAGAGCTGGCCCGGGGGCTGGATCGGCGGCAGCGGGCGGAACCCGTCGAGCTCCGTCCCTCGGCCGTCGGGCAGCGCGTCGACCGCACGCTGCAGGACGGGTTCGACGTCGTCCCACCGCTCGAGCAGGCCGCGAACCGACAGGTCGTCCGAGGACGCCAGCACCTCGGCCACGGGCACGACGCGGCCGTCGACGACGACCCCGGCAAACGGCGGGACGTCGTCGTTGCAGAAGGTGCCCAGGCCGTAGGGACGCGGCGGTCCCGGGAGATTCGTTGTTGGCGGCATAAGAGAGATTGTGTACAACTTGACGTATGAATGCAAGTCAGCTTCGCCTGGATCTCCACGGGCACGCCATCCCCACGCGCTATCGGGATGAGCTCCGAGCATTGCTCGGAGGCCACGATCCGCTCCCTGCCTGGTCGCTCGAGGACCAGCTGGCGATGATGGACCGACACGACATCTCGGCGTCGGTCATCTCCCTGCCGCCCCCGGGGGTCTTCTTCGGCGACGCGACGGTGTCCAGCCGTCTCGCCCGCGAGGTCAACGAGGACATCGCCGAGATCGTGCGCGCCCACCCCACCCGGTTCGGCGGTCTCGCGTCACTGCCGCTGCCAGACGTCGACGCTGCGCTGAACGAGATCGCGTACGCCCTCGACGAGCTCGAGCTTGAGGGCGTCGCGCTGCTCTCGAACGTCGGCGGGATGTACGTGGGCGATCCCGCGTTCGCCCCGGTCCTCGACGAGCTGCACCGCCGCGGCGCCTACGTGTTCCTCCATCCCCAGGTGCCGCCGTACGCCGCGCCGCTGGCGCAGTACCCCGTCTGGCTCGCGGAGTTCCCCTTCGAGACCACGCGCGCGGTCATCGACCTGATCTACGGCGGCACCCTCGAGCGCTGCCCGAACCTCCGGCTCCAGCTGGCGCACCTCGGCGGGACGGCGCCCTTCATCGCGGGACGGATCGCGTCGCTCGCCGACCGCGAGCCCGACCTGGCGTCGCCTGGCTCCGCTGGCGCCGAGGCGTACCTCCGGCGCCTGTTCTACGACACCGGCCTCAGCAACCACGCCAGCGGTCTCGCCGCCACGCGTGAGGTGGCCGCGATCGAGCGGATCGTCTTCGGGACCGACTGGCCGTTCGCGTCTCTCCCGGCAGGAGACCCCGCGCCGGCACTCGCGGACCTCGGCGGCGCGGTGCGACGAGGAGTCGACGCCGAGCACGCGCGCGCTCTGGTGCCGCGCCTCCTCGACCGGGCCGTCGCCGGCGCGCGCGCATGAGGTTCGTCGACCTCTCCGCGCCGATCGCGCCGGACCCGGCTGACTGGCCCGACCCGCTCCGCACCGAGATCGACTACGCCGACCACGCGGCCGGCGCGCGGGAGATCGAGCAGATGTTCGGCCTCGGGCCGGATCTCCTGCGCGACGGCGAGGGCTGGGCGGTGGAGACGTTCACGCGCTTCGGGACACACAACTCGACGCACGTGGACGCACCCCGGCACTACAACTCGACCATCGCGGGGCGCCCGGCCCGGGCGATCGACGAGCTGCCTCTCGACTGGTTCCATCGCCCCGGCGTCGTGGTGGACGTCACGGGCGCCGCGGACGGTGAGGCCATCGGCCCGGACGAGGTGCAGGCCGCCCTTGGTCGCGCCGGCCACACGTTGGCGCCGCGGGACATCGTGCTGCTGCGCACCGGACGCGACGCGCTGTACGACTCGCTGATGTACCTCGGCGCCGGACCCGCGGTCAGCCCCGCGGCGACGCGCTGGCTCTACGACCAGGGCGTCCGGGTGATGGGGATCGATGCGTGGGGGTGGGACGGCCCGCTGTGGATGCAGGCGGAGACCGCCGCCCGGGAGCAGCGACCCGGGATCTTCTGGGCCGCCCACCAGGCCGACCTCGAGTACTCGCAGATCGAGCGGCTCTGCAACCTGCAGGCCCTGCCGCCGACGGGGTTCACCGTCAGCTGCTTTCCCCTGAGGATCATCGGGGGCAGCGCAGCGCCGGCCCGGGTCGTCGCGATGGTCCCCTGACGCCGCCACACAAACCGAACGCTTGCTCGGTAACCTGCGCAGCACCAGTTGCGAGAGGAGTCACGTGGGACCACTGAGCGGAGTGAAGGTCGTCGAGATCGCGGGCATCGGCCCGGGGCCGTTTGCAGCCATGCTCCTGGCCGACATGGGCGCGGACGTCATCCGGGTCGACCGGCCCGGCGGCTCGCCCGCCTTCGGCCCGAACGACCCCACGCTGCGCGGCCGCCCCGTCGTCACCGCCGACCTGAAGACCAACGAGGGCAAGGACCTCGTGCGCGCGCTCGCCGACCAGGCCGACGCGCTCCTCGAAGGCAACCGGCCCGGCGTGATGGAGCGCCTCGGCCTCGGGCCCGACGACCTCCTCGCCCGCAACCCGAAGCTCGTCTACGGGCGCATGACCGGGTACGGCCAGGACGGCCCGCTCTCCAGCGTCGCCGGCCACGACATCAACTACATCTCGATCTCCGGCGTCCTCGGCGCGATTGCGCGCAAGGGCGAGCGGCCGCTGTTCCCCATCAACCTCGCGGGCGACTACGGCGGCGGCGCGATGTTCCT
Organism: Solirubrobacteraceae bacterium; assembly: GCA_016463765.1. Taxonomy (GTDB): domain Bacteria; phylum Actinomycetota; class Thermoleophilia; order Solirubrobacterales; family Solirubrobacteraceae; genus Svornostia. The sequence continues at coordinate 24,066 of JAEMQS010000003.1, forward strand.
CGTCGTCGGCATCCTCGCCGGGGTGCTCGAGGCGCGGACGAGCGGCAAGGGCCAGGTCGTCGATGCCGCGATGACCGACGGGTCGGCGCTGCTCACGGCGATGATGTACGGCATGCGCGCCGCGAACATGTGGAACGACGAGGCGGGCACGAACCTCCTCGACTCGGGCGCGCACTTCTACGAGGTCTACGAGGCCAAGGACGGCGGCCACGTCGCCGTCGGCGCGATCGAGCCGCAGTTCTACGCGGAGCTGCTGCGCCTGCTGGAGATCCCCGCCGAGGAGATGCCGCAGTTCGACATGGCGCGCTGGCCGGAGTTCAAGGAGCGGCTCACCGACGTCATCGCGACGAAGACGCGCGACGAGTGGGCCGCGATCCTCGAGCCCGCCGAGGCGTGCGCCACCGCGGTCTACGGGTTCGGCGACGCGCACGAGCACCCGCACAACGTCGCGCGCGGGACGTTCATCGAGCGCGGCGGTGTCGTCCAGCCCGCACCCGCGCCGCGGTTCGACCGCACCCCGAGCGAGATCCGCGACGCACCCAGCGCCGAGGACGCGCTTGCCGCCTGGGGCGTGCAGGCGCCCATCGGCTGAGCGGCCGTACTCTCCCGCGATCTGACCACGGGGGCGCACGGATGCACCTGGGCAGCGGCGCGGGGACGATGCGAGCAGAACATCGAGAGGAGCCCGTCATGGCCCAGAACATGGGAACCGCGGACCGCATCGTTCGCGCGGCCGTCGTCGCACCGCTGCTGCTCATCCTGGCGCTGGTCGTCGTGAACTCCACCGTCATCGGCGTCGCGCTCGTCGCCCTCGCGGGCGTCATGCTGCTGACCGCCGCGGTCGGCTCCTGCCCGCTGTACGTCCCCTTCGGCGTCTCCACCTGCGCGCGGACCGGGACGACGCCGCACCGACCGATGTAGCCCACCCCCGTGCGCTACGACCTGCACTGCCACATCCTCCCCGGCATCGACGACGGTGCCGGAGACCTCGAGGACAGTGTCGCGATGGCGTGGCAGGCTGATGCCGACGGGGTCGGCGTCATCGCCGCGACACCGCACATCCGGTCCGACCACGACGTCGTCCTCGATGAGTTGCCGGCACGGGTCGCCGAGCTGAACGCCGCGATCCTCAGTGCCGGGCTGGCGATCAAGATCGTCACCGGCGGCGAGGTCGCCGCGCCGGACTGCGACCGGCTGAGCGACGACGAACTGCATGCCGTCACGCTCGGCGGCGGGGGACGCTGGATCCTGCTCGAGCCCGGACCGGGCCCGATGGACGACGCGCTCGAGGCGACCGTGGACGCCCTCCACGCCCGAGACGTGCGATGCGTCATCGCGCACCCTGAGCGCCACGCGGGCGCCGACGCCGCGGACCGACTCGCGGCCCTCGTCGCGCGCGGCGCACTCGTCCAGGTGACCGCCGGCTACCTCCCAGGCGGGGACGCCGCGCCGACCATGCTCGACTGGGCCGCACGAGGGCTCGTGCATGTCGTCAGCAGCGACGCGCACTCCGCGCGCTTCGGGCGGACCGCCACCGTGTCGGAGGGCCTGGCGGCTCTCGCCGGGCTCCCCGAGCTCGCGCCGCATATGGACTGGATCGCGCACGAGGGGCCGCGCGCCATCCTCGCGGGCGAGGACGTCACCCCGCCGTTCTGACGAGCTGCACCGAGGACGCCAGCTCGCGGATCGTGTCAGCGTGACCGGTTCCCAGGCCCCGGCGCAGGAAGTTCGCGGCGCCCGCGGCGGCGCCCGTGGTCAGCGCCTCGCGCCAGTCGCCACCGGCGGCCATGACCGCCGCGGTCGCACCCATCATCGAGTCGCCGCAGCCCTCGCGGTACCCGTGGTCGAACGACGGGGCGGTCAGCTCCCAGCGTTCGTCACCGGCGAAGACCGCGGCCGGGAGTTCGCCCCGCGTGATGACGACCGTCCCGACCCCGTGCTCGCGGATCCGGCCGACCGCCGCGACGAGCTCGTCGTCCGCGCCGACCGAACCGGTGACGAACTCCGCGAGCTCCCAGTCGTTGATCTTCACGAGGTCCACCCCTCCGCGCAGCGCGCCGTCCAGACGCGGGCTCGAGAGATCGGCGAGCACCCGGACGCCGTGGGCGTGCGCGTCGGCGGCGATCCGCTCGTAGACCTCGGGGCCCAGCGCGTCGCCCGGGTACGGGTTGCACAGCACGAGCAGCCGCGTCTGCAACGCCGACGCGACCGTCGCCGCCACGAGGTCGTCGATCTCGTGCCGGTCCGGCGGCGAGCTCAGGGCGTGCGCGATCGGGTCGCGCTCACCGGTGCGCCGGTCGTAGACGTAGGACCCGCTGTCAGCGGGGGTCGCGACCATGCGGCGCTCGCACGGCAGCGCGTCGATGAGCGGGCCGAGGATCGCGCCGGTCTCGCCGCCCAGGTACCCGCACATGACCGGGTGCGCGCCCAGCGCCGCCGCCATCCGCGCGACCCACACGCCCTGCCCGGCGGGGTGCAGGTGGATCTCGTCGGCGCCGTCGGGGTGCCGCTCGATGGTGACCGAGAGCAGGGGGTGCGGCCCGAAGATCGTGACGTCCGCCGCGTCCATGGACCGCACCCTGTCACACACGTCGCGTCAGACGAGCGCCTTCTCCTGCTCGGGCTCGTCCTCGAACTCCACCGCCCCGTCATGCACGACGAGGATGGCGCCCTCACCCGTGGCGTAGGCCTCCTCGCCGTGGGCGACGATGTCGAGCCCCATCGCCTCCTGCTCCGGGGTCGCGCGCAGCGGCATGACCAGCCCGATGGCCTTCAGCAGCAGGAACGTCATGACGAACGCGTACACCGGTGCCGCACCGGCGGCGACGAGCTGCGAGCCGAGCTGACCCCAGTCGCCGTACAGGGCGCCGTCGGCGACGCCGTTCCAGGACGCGTTGGCCACGAGGCCGATGAACACGATCCCGATGAGGCCCGCCAGGCCGTGGGCGCCGAGGACGTCGAGCGTCTCGTCCACGCGGGTCCGCGGCCGCCACATGATCACCGCGTAGCACGGAAGCGCCGCGACGACGCCGAGCGCCATCGCCCAGCCCGGGCTGATGAAGCCCGCCGCCGGGGTGATCGCCACGCAGCCGACGATGATCGCCGTCGCCGCGCCGATCGCGGTCACGTGCCGCGAGCGCAGCGCGTCGAGGACGAACCACGTCGCCAGCGCGCACGCCGGGGTCAGCAGCGTGTTGACGAAGCCCAGGATGCCCGCGTTGCCGACGGAGAACCCGCTGCCGCCGTTGAAGCCGAACCAGCCGAACCACAGCAGGCCCGCACCGAGCAGCACGTAGACGGCGTTGTGCGGCAGGAACGCCTGGCGCCCGTAGTCACGCCGCGCGCCGACGACCAGCGCCGCGGCGAGCGCGCTGAAGCCCGACGCCATCTCGACCGGCACGCCGCCGGCGAAGTCCAGCGTCCCCTGCTCCTGCAGCCAGCCGCCGCCGAACGCCCAGTGCGCGAGCACGGCGTACACCAGCACCGACCACAGCGCGCTGAACAGCAGGAACGGCCCGAAGCGCATCCGCTCGACGACCGCGCCGGAGACGAGCGCCGTGGTGATGATGCAGAACGTCGCCTGGAAGGCGAAGAACAGCAGGTGCGGGATCGTGAGCCCCTCGCGCGGGAGGAAGTCGACGCCCTGCAGGAAGACGTGGTCGAACCCGCCGATGATCCCGTTGGAGTCCCCGCCGAACGCCAGCGAGTAGCCGATCGTGGCCCAGGTGATGGTCGACACCGCGAGCGCGGCGACGCACATCATGAAGGTGTTCAGCGTGTTCTTCGAACGGACCAGCCCGGCGTAGAACAGGCCGAGCGCCGGCGTCATGAGCAGGACGAGCGCCGTGGCGGCGAGCATCCAGGCGGTGTCGCCCGCGTTGATCTCGGGGCTCATGCCGCACCCACCGGCGTGACGGCGCTGTCGTCGCTCTCGCCCGTGCGGATGCGGACGACCCGCTCCAGCGGCACGACGAAGATCTTCCCGTCGCCGACCTCGCCGGTCCGGCCGCCCTCACACAGCGCCTCGATCGTCGGATCGACGAACTCGTCGGAGACCGCGATCTCGAACCGCACCTTCTCGGCGAGGCCCATGCGGACGGTCGTGCCGCGGTACGTCTCCACGCGGTCGAGCTCACCTCCGTGGCCCTGGACGCGCGTCATGGACAAGCCGCGCACCTTGGCGCGGTACAGCGAATGCAGGACGTCGTTGACCTTCTCAGGCCGGACGATCCCGATGACGAGCTTCATGCCGTGCGCTCCTGACCTCGGGCGAAACTTGGGGACAGGGCAGGCTCTCGCGGCAGGAAGCGTGCGTCGTTATCCGGCTGGACAACGCCACGGGCGGGCGTTTCGACCTGATGTACAAGCGGACGGCCGATCACTTCGACTGGATGTCCAACTGCCGAGCACGCGTGCGCGGTGCGGGACACTTCCGTCATGCGCAAGCTTCAGAGCCAGGCGGTGCACCACATCACGCTGACGGGCGCCGGCCGCCAGACCTCCATCGACTTCTGGGAGGGCGTCCTCGGGATGCCCTTCATCTTCGAACAGCCGAATCTCGACAACCCCGACGAGAGCCACCTCTACTTCGACCCGGGCGACGGGCGGCTCATCACGATCTTCACCGATGAGAGCCGGACGGGCGACGGCGAGCGCACGCCGACCGACCCCGGCTGCGTGCACCACATCGCGTTCTCACTGTCGAACGCGTCGTTCCGCCAGGCCGTCGAGCGGCTCGACGAGCGCGGCATCACGCACAGCGGCGTGAAGGACCGCGGGTTCATGGACTCGATCTACTTCAAGGACCCGCTCGGGCTGCTCATCGAGTTGGCGTCCTACAGGTTCGAGCCGCCGGCTGGGTGCACGCACAGCGATGTCCTCCTCGAGGCGCACAAGCTGCGCGTCGAGCGCGACGAGTACAACATCGCGCCGACTCACCTGGCGGACGCCATCGAGATCCTGACGACCCGCACGCGGCCGTCGCTCTCGCAGGACCGAACGGCGAAGGACCCGTACGCGTCCTGACGGGGAGGTGGTCCATGTCCTGGACTGGACCGGGCGCAACCGAGGGCGGATCGTGAGGGGGATGTCATCAGCCCCTCACCTCGGGAGTCACCTGCCATGTTCCGCCCCGCCGGTCGTCCTGCACCTGCCGATCCCGCGTGGCGATCCCTGAGACGGACGCTCGTGGCCGCCGCGGCGGCCACGTGTGCGCTCACGCTCACCACCTCGACCGCCCACGCGTTCGACACCCAGGCCCACGCGGACATGACGCGCGACGCGCTCACGGCCGAGGGGTTCATCCCGTCGGCGGCGAATGTCGGCGTGGTCGACAACTGGTTCGTCGACTACTACACGAACCCCGGCAAGAACCCGTACTCGGGGCACGCGGGCTTCTGGATCGGGCTCACGCGGCTGGGCCTCAGCCGTGAGGAGTGGCCGTTCTACCTCGTCGACGCCTCGCAGCGCCTGCACTTCGACGCCTCGCGGCGCACGCCGGAGATGCCCGACCTGTCGACCACCGCCGGTGTCGACCAGGAGTGGCAGCGGCTCATGCACCTGACGCGCCGGATCATCCGGATCGCCGGCGAGAAGAACGACCCGGCGGCGGTCATGGCGGTGCTCGGCACGTCGCTGCATTCGGTCCAGGACTTCTACTCCCACAGCAACTGGGTCGAGGACCCGAACCCGGAGCCTGGCCGCGGCGGGCCCGGCATCTCACGGCTCGGCTACGGCGACCTGCCCACATGGTTCGACGTGCCGCCGAACGTCCGCGAGAAGCTCGTCGGCGACCGCGCGGTGTACACGGGCGTGCAGGGCATCCCGCGCGGGCACGGGCACTGGCGATCGGACGAGAACGCATCCCTCCATGGGGGCCTGAACAAGGACCACAACGGGCGCCCGAAGTACCAGGAGGCCTACATCACCGCGTACTTCGCCACCCGTCAGTGGGTCCGCGCGGTGCGGACGTGGCTGGGCAACGAGCCGCTCTGGGCCCGCGCGATGACGATCCCCAACAGCCGCGCGCTCGAGGAGGACGTCCAGGCGTCCGAGGAGGTCTCGAAGTACAGCGGCCACTGGCAGGGCGGCGGCGAGCCGTGCCTGCCCACGACGTGCGGCGAGCGCAACGGCAAGGCAGGCGCGATCGTCAGCCTGCGCAACGCGCTCGAGTCGTTCCACGACGATCCTCCGTCGCGGTTCCGCAAGGCGGTCAACGAGTACCTCCCCGAGTACCGCCTCTATCCGAAGGACATCCCGCGTATCGCCGACCTGCCGTCGAGCCGCACGGACCAGATCCTGACGCGCTTCGTGAAGCTCGAGGTGGCCGACTACTGGGGCATCAACCTCACGGACCCGGTGGGCGAGGCGGACATCTACGCGCGCGCCCGGATCAACGGGCAGCCGTTCACCTCGACGGTCATCAACGACGTGGACAAGTTCCACTTCCCGCGTCCGTACGCGCCGTTCTCCTGGATCCGCTCGGTGCCCGCGCCGTTTCGCGCGAGCACGCCGATCACGTCCATGACGGTCCGCATCGAGACCGGGGACAAGCGGTATGCCGGCACCGATGACGACGTGTACCTGCGCATCAACCGCCGCCAGCGCTTCTCGCTTGAGAAGGCCGCGTACAACGACTTCGAGCGCGACGATGACGACACGTACAGCGTCCCGATCGGCGCGGCCACCCGCGATGGCCTGACGATCGGCGACCTCGACGAGGTCACGATCGAGAAGAGCCGCGACGGCGCGGGCGGTGGCTGGTTCCTCGGCGGCGTGACGCTCACCGTCAATGGCAAGGAGGTCGTGCGCGAGCGCCGCGTCAACCGCTGGCTCGAGAACTCGAGGCGGACATGGCGAGCCCCGCGGCTCGCGCGCGACCATCGACTCACCGACGACACGATCCCCGTGTGGCTCGAATTGAAGGAGGACGACTTCGGCCCCGACGACACCGGCGACCTCAACGACCTCGACCGGCACACGTCGCTGCCGATCTCCTACCGGATCGGTACGTCCGTACAGGGCGTCGGGCTCGGCGGGCACAAGCTTCGGGGACGTCTGTCCCTGGACAACGGCGACCGCGCGCGGGTGACGTGGCGACTGACGCCGGTCGTCGTCTGGAACGCGCCGCCCCTGCCGGCCGCGTCGACCCCGAACCCCGAGCCTGTGCCGGAGCCCACGCCGGACCCGGTCCCGGATCCGACGCCCGGACCGACCCCCGACCCGACGCCGGGCGGGAGCCCCGATCTCGTCATCACCCAGATGACCGGGGACGTGGTCACGGTGAAGAACCAGGGGCCGAAGGCCGCCGGCGCGTTCACTGTCCGGGTCACCGACACGAACGGCATGCTGCGGGGGACGATGCGCGTCGATGGCGGGCTCGCCCCTGGCGCGGAGACCACGGTGCCGTACAACTCACCGTCGTGCGCGGTCCGCTATCGCGCGGTGGCGGATTCCGGCCTGGAGGTCGCCGAGTCCGACGAGACGAACAACGCGAAGGAGTTCTTCTACACCGTGTGCTGAGCGGCGTCAGACACGGAGGACGTCGACCGCCGAAAGCTGCTGAAGTCCGCGTCCTGCGTCACGACGGGTACGCCGTGGCGCAGGGCGGTCGCTGCGATCCATGCGTCGTGGAGACGCACGCGGCGGCCTGCCTCGAGCTCGGTCGCGGCGATGCGTGACCAGCAGCTCGCGACCTCGGCGTCGACCGGCAGGAGCGGAAACGCGCTGCGGACGGCGGAGAGCGTCGCGAGCCGACGCGCCCGGGTCGCGCCATGGGCACAACCGCAGCACCGCTGTGCCACAGGGTGGCATGGAGCCGATCACCCGTACCGCAGCGCGTCCCCCGGCCGCAGCCGCACCGCGCGGCGCACCGGGACCAGCAGCACGAGCACCGCGAGCACGATCGTCCCCACGAAGGTCACCGCGAGGTGCGCCGGCGGGAACGTGAACGCGAGGTCCGTGTTCGCGACGTCGGACGTCAGCGCCAGCAGGCCGTGCGCCATGGCCCAGCCAAGCGGGACACCGACCAGCCAGCCGGCGAGCGCCACCACGACCCCCTCGGTGCCGAAGATGCCGCGCACGTCGCGCGCGCGAGCGCCGGTGCACCGGAGCATCCCGATCTCGCGGGTCCGCTCGATCACCCCCATCGTGATCGCGTTGACGAGGCCGACCAGGCTGATCGCGACGATCAGCAGGCCCAGCACGCTGATCGAGGTCGTCAGGCTCGAGTTCGACGCCGCCTGGTCGCGCTCGGAGATGTACTTGATCTGCGTCGTGAGCTGGTTGCCGGCGGCGCCGAGCGTGTCCTCCAGGTCGGTGCTGAGCCGGTCGACCGCCGCGTCCTCCGTTGACGCCGAACGCACCCACACGTTGTTCACCGCGTCGGGCGTGCCGAGCGCCGACTGCAGCGTGCGCAGCGGGAGGTAGACCATCGCCCCCTGGAACACCTCGTTCGTCGTGACGCCGACCACCCGCACCCGGGTGACCCCCGCGGCGGTCCGCACCGGCAGCGTGTCGCCGACACCGACGCCCGCGGTCTCGCCCACCGCCGCGCCGATCACCGCGACCGGCGCCCGCGAGCGCACCTCCTCCGGCGAGTACCACCGCCCGGCGACCAGTTCGGGCTCGTACATCGGGTTGTCGGGCAGGCCCCACGTCTGCACGTTCGTCCCGGCCACCCGCGCGCCGTTGGTCAGCAGCGGCTGCGTCTCGGCGACTCCCGGCAGGCCCGCGACGGTCCGGAGTGCCGCGGCATCGAACGGCTTGCTCGCGTAGGTCGTCGCCCACACGTCCCAGCGCGCGTTCGCGAAGAACCCGCGCGTGAGATCGCCCACCGAGGTGCCGAGCGCCAGCACCGCGAGCAGGGTGCCGACGGCGAGCGCGACCTGCACGGTCGTCGCGAAGGTCCGGCGCTTGCGGCGCGCCACGCCGCGCAGGCCGATCTGCGCGCTGCGCGGCAGGAACCGCACCCGGCGCAGCAGCGCGTCGAGCCGCCCCTGCCCGCCCAGCGCAGACCCGCTCGCGTCGAGCGCCTCGCGCACCGGCAGCCGGGCGGCCCGGCGGATCGCCGGCGTGGCGGCGAGGGGTGGCCCGACCAACCCCACGACGAGGCTCGCGAGCAGGATCGTCGCGTCGACCTGGAAGCTCGGCTCGATGCCGTAGAAGCTCGAGGCGAAGTACGACGTCACCGCGTTGGACAGCAACACGCCGAGCACGACCCCGACGGCCGCGCCGAGGACGCCGAGCAGCAGCGCGGTCCGCCGGTAGACCCGCGAGACCTGCCGCCGGGTCGCGCCGATCGCCTTCATCGCCGCGATCTCGCTCGTCTGCTCGCCGATGAGCGTGCCCATGGTGTTCGACAGCAGGACGAGCGCCGAGACCAGCGCCAGGATGGTGATGACCGACATGATCGAGACCACCTGCTCGAACAGCGCCTTGCCCGGGTACTCGCCGGCCGCACGGATCTCGGGGTAGTCGGCGTAGCCCGTGAAGCCGGGGACGCCCGCGAGCCGGCGCCGCACCTCCTCCGCGGTCCGCTCTGACGCGGGGCGGCTCGCGTCCCGCAGCCGCATCGCGAGCATCGTCGTCCCGGCTTCGCCGCTGAGCTGGGCGACGGTCTCGGGGGTCGCATAGAAGACGGCGAAGCCCTCGCTGGAGACGAGCTGCGATCCGCCGAGGTACTGGCCGGTGCCGGTGATCGGCAGCGCGGTCGCCGCGCCGTCGGCGCCGATGATCCGCACCTCGCTGCCCGGCGCACCCTCGTACTTGTCCTTCGGCGCGTTCTGGCTGTCGGTCAGCAGCTCGCCCGTCCGTGGCGCGGCCCCGCCGGTGCGGCTGATGACGTCCGCGCGCTGCGCCGCGAAGTCCGGGACGCCGATCACCAGCGCCTTCTGGCGCCGCTCGCCGACGTACACACGCGTGGAGAAGATGCTCTTCGGTTGGACCGCTTCGACGTTCGGCACCGCGGCGACGTCGCGCAGCGCCGCATCGGAGAGTTCCACCGGCCGCATCGTCACCGTCAGGTCGGCCAGGCGCGTCGACGCGATCTCGCGATCCATCGTCTGCTCCATAAGCGACGGGACCGCCAGGATCCCGACGCTCGCCACCGCGATCGCGAGCGTGACGATGGTCAGCAGCGCGCGGGTCTTACGACGCGTGAGGTCGGTGAACGACTTGCGCTGGGCGGCGGTGAGCGCCACGCGGGTCAGTCCTCGGCCACGACGCGTCGCGGATCGTCACGATCCGGTTCGCGCGCGCCGCGAGCTCGAGGTCGTGCGTGACGTAGAGGACGGTCGTCCCCTCCCCGTTCAGGCGGTGCAGGAGGTCGAACATCTCGCCCGCGGTCCTTGTGTCGAGGTTGCCCGTCGGCTCGTCGCCGATGAGCAGCGGCGGGTCGGCGGCCAGCGCGCGGGCGATCGCGACGCGCTGCTGCTCGCCGCCCGACAGCTCGACGGGCAGGTGGTCGCCCTTGTCGCCGAGCCCGACGAGGGCGAGGTTCCGCCGCGCGATGTCCGCCCGCTCGCGCCTGGGCACGCGCCGCGAGAAGTCCAGCGGCAGCATCGCGTTCTCCAGCGCGGTGAGCGTCGGCAGCAGCTGGAAGAACTGGAAGACCACGCCGACGCGCCGCCCGCGCCACACCGCGAGGTCCTCCTCGCTCATGCGGTCGATGCGCTGCCCGTCGACCGTCACCGTGCCCTCGGTCGGCCGGTCGATGCCCGTGATCATGTTCATGACCGTGGACTTGCCGCTGCCCGAGGGGCCGACGATCGCGACCATGTCGCCGTCGGCGATCGTCAGGTCGACGCCGCGGAGCGCCGGATACTCGAGCTTGCCCGAGCGGTAGACCTTGGTCACCCCGGACAGCTCGATGAGCGCCTGCTGGGTGGCGGCGGGATCGGGGGCGCCCTCGGCGGTGGCCTGCGTCATGCGCGCAAGCCTCCCAACCGCCGGAGGGCGCCACATCCGCACCGATCGCGAGGACCGGTGCGGGAGAACTACGCGGGCCAGAAGTCCGGCTGCAGCTCCGGCTCGCCCTCCTCGTCATCCCGGACCGAGCAGATGATGACCTGCGCCTCGGTGTCACCGTCGTTGTGGATAGAGCGGAACGCCGAGGCGGCGACCCGCAGCGCATCGCCGGGCCCGAGCTCGATGACGTCGTCGCCGACCTTGGCCGTCAGCGTGCCCGCGACCACGAGATACAGCTCCTCCTGGCGCTCGTGCCGGTGCCCGTAGCTCCCCCGCCCGCCTGTGCCCGGCGGCATGCTGCGCAGGGTGAGCGCGACCTGCTCGGCGCCGAGCGCGTCGGTGTACGAGCGCGCCTCCCCGTAGCCCGGGTACGCGGCCATGTGGTCCGTCGCGTCGGTGCGCGCGGCCTTCGTCCAGTCCGCCATCGCCATCCTCCTCGGCCGTGGTGTGTGGCCGACCCTACGTGGTGTCGGCCAACCACACCTGCGGGTGGACTCGCTCGGGTAGCGTCCCGCCGGTGTCGCAGCTCGACGCGCAGCAGCTCGCTCTGCGGCTGGAGGAGGTCTACCCCGAAGTCACACTCGCGGGCCCGCCCCGGCGGCTGTCCGGCGGGGCGTCGCGCGAGACCTGGAAGGGCACCGCGAGCACGGGCGACGACTTCATCGTGCAAGTGCGGCGCGGCGCATCGCTCGGGGAGGAGACCGACGAGGCCGAGCTCCTGCGTGCAGCCGCAGCGGCCGGGGTGCGCGCGCCGAAGGTCCTCGCCGAGGGCGGCGACGATCCGGTCCTCGGGACGTACACGATCACCACCTGCCTGCCCGGCACCGAAGACCCCCGCTGGATCCTCTCCGACGACGACGCGCCCGACCCCGCGGCGCTGCTCGGCGACCTCGCCGCGGCGCTGGCCGCGGTCCACACCGTCGACCTCGACGACTCGGGCCTCCAGCCCGCCGATCAGCTCGTCCTGCTCCGCCATCTCCACCACGGGCTCGGCCAGCCGCACCCCGTCTTCGACCTCGCGTTCCGGCGCCTGGAGGCCACGCGTCCGACGAGCACCGAGACCACCGTCGTCCACGGCGACTTCCGGCTCGGGAACCTCCTCGTCGACGAGACCGGGCTGACCGGCGTCCTGGACTGGGAGCTCGCGCATCTCGGCGACCCGGCTTCCGACCTCGGCTGGCTGTGCGTGCGCGCCTGGCGGTTCGGACGGCCCGACCGGCCCGCCGCCGGCCTGGGGTCGCGTGCCGCCCTGCTCGACGCCTACGAACGCGCGAGCGGCCGGCGGGTCGCGCCCGAGACGCTGGCCTGGTGGGAACTGCTCGCCACGCTGCGCTGGGGCATCATCACCGTGCAGCAGGCCTTCAGTCAGCGCGACTCGCTCGAGCACGCGGTGATCGGGCGGCGTACCGCCGAAGTCGAGTGGGACCTGCTCGACCTGCTCGGCGCCCCCGAGGTGGACGCCGCACCGCCCGCCGCCGGCCACGCGGCGCCGACCGGCCCCCACGACCGGCCGACCGCCGCCGAGCTCCTGCACGCCGCCCGAAGCGCCCTCGGCGATGACGTGCTGCCGCAGCTCGAAGGCCGCGCGGCGTTCCAGGCCCGGGTCGCGATGCGCGCGCTCGGGATCGTCGCCCGCGAACTCGAACATGCGCCCGCCGACACGCGCACCCGTGCGCGGGCGCTGGCCGCGCTCGGCGCCGACGACGAGGCCGGCGTCGCCGCCCGGGCACAGGCCGGCGACTACGACGCCGACGAGCCGGCCGCGCTCGCGTCCCTCCGCACGCTCGTGCGCTGCAAGCTCGCGACCGCGAACCCGAAGCACCTCACGCCCATCACCGAGCAGGAGGAGGAGCCCGCGTGATCGACGACGACCTCGCCGAGATCGACGCGTTCATCGAACGTGAGATCCGGCCGCTGGAGGCCGAGGGCGACAACGCCCGTTTCTTCGACCACCGCCGGGAGATGGCCCGCACCGACCTGGAGCGCGACGGGTTGCCGTCGCACGAGTGGGAGGCGCTGCTCCGGGAGGCGATGCGCCGCGCCGACGACGCGGGCCTGTTGCGCTACGCCCTGCCCGAGGCGCTCGGCGGGCGCGGGGCGTCGAACCTCGACATGGCGATCGTGCGCGAGCACCTGAACCGCATGCCGATCGGCCTCCACAACGACCCGCAGTCCGAGATGTCGATCGTCGGCAACTTCCCGTTCGCCTTTCTCCTCGACGAGTTCGGTTCGCCCGAGCAGCGCGAGATGATCGAGCCGTCCATCCGCGGCGAGGTGATCGTCGCCTTCGGCCTCACCGAACCCGACCACGGCAGCGACGCGACCTTCCTGCAGACCACCGCCCGCCAGGACGGCGGCGACTGGGTCATCAACGGCGCCAAGCGGTTCAACACGGGCATGCACGTCGCGACGCACGACCTCGTCTTCGCCCGCACGTCAGGCGAGCACGGCCACCCGCGCGGGATCACCGCGTTCCTCGTGCCGACCGACAGCCCCGGCCTCGACGTCCCGTTTCACTGGTGGACGATGAACATGCCGTCCGACCACGCGGAGGTCACGCTCACCGACGTCCGGGTGCCGGCGAGCGCCATCATCGGCGAGGAGGGGCTGGGGCTGGCGCTCGCCCAGCGCTTCGTCCACGAGAACCGCATCCGGCAGGCGGCGTCGTCGGTGGGCGCGGCGGCGTACTGCATCGACGAGGCCGTGGCGTACGCCCGCGAGCGGGTCACCTGGGGCAAGCCGCTGTGGAAGAACCAGGGCATCCAGTTCCCGCTCGCCGAGCTGTGGACGGAGTGCGAACTGGTGCGCGGGCTCGTGCGGTCGACCGCGGCGGCGCTCGACGCGAACGACCACATGGCGGTCACGCACCAGGTCGCGATGTGCAACTACCGCGCGAACCGGCTGGCGTGCGACGCGGCCGACCGCGCGATGCAGACATGCGGCGGGATGGGGTACACGCGGCACATGCCCTTCGAGCACCTGTACCGCCACCACCGCCGGTACCGCATCACCGAAGGGTCGGACGAGATCCAGCTGCGCAAGATCGCGCAGGAGCTCTTCCGCGTTCCGGCCACTCCCTGACCTGAACCGGTGGGAGGCTTGCGCACATGCCCACTATCACCAAGCTCGACTTCGTCGGCATCCCGTCCCAGGACGCCGACCGCTCCAAGGCCTTCTACGGCGAGATGCTCGGTCTGCGCCCCGACGAGCACTCCGACTACGAGTTCTGGGTCGGTGAGACCTGCCTCGGCATCTGGGAGCCGGAGAAGATGGGGCTGCCGTTCGCGCCCCAGAAGAACGCCCACCTGGCGCTGCACGTCGACGACGTCGCCGCGGCGCGCACCGAACTGGAGGCCAAGGGGGTCGAGTTCTTCGGGGACACCATGGATTCGGGCGTCTGCCACATGGCGCTCTTCACCGACCCGGACGGCAACGACCTCATGCTGCACGGCCGCTACAAGCCGTACGACTGAGGCTCAGGGCCGCATCGGGAGGTAGACGACCGGCAGGTCGTCCATGTCAGGCGGGGCGCACACCACGTCGCCCCGCTTGAGCGCCCGGGTCAGGCCGACGAATCCGATGGCCCCGCCGACGAGCGGCAGCCAGAAGAGGATGACGCGGTAGACGAGCACGGCCGCGACGGTCACCGCGGCCGGCGCGCCGAACACGATGAGCGTCCCGATCAGTCCGCCGTCGATCCCCCCGACGCCGCCCGGGATCGGCAGGAGCCCGCCGAGCTGCCCGATGAGGTAGCCCATGAGGATGATCGTGATGTCGACGTCGGCGCCGAACGCCTGGAACGTCGCCCACAGCACCGCGTTGTCCCACGCCCAGTAGCCGAGCGCGCCGACGATCACGAGCGCGTTGCGCTGCCGGACGATCTCCGACGCCTCACGCACGCCATGGATCACGCTGCCACGCGCGTGGCCGAACCAGCGGCGCAGCCGGGACGCGTCCTCGGGGACCGGGCCGCCGTCGCCCAGCTTCGGCAGCGCGAGGACGAGCGCGATGGTCGCGACGGACATCGCGGCCGGCAGCGCGGTGAGCCAGAGGCTGATCGGCGGGCCGATGAGCCCGATCGCCATGAGCGTGCCGAGCACCGCCACCGCGACGAAGTTCACCGAGCTCTTGATCGTGAAGAACGCGACCGAGCGACGAGCCACGTACTGCAGCGACATCCCGGCCTGCGTCAGGGCCCAGGCGCCGAGCGCCAGACCGGCCGCGCCGCTGGCGGGCACGATCGCGCCGACCCCCAGCTCGGACCAGCCGATCTTCGAGCTCATGGCCCACGACATCCGCTTGCAGAACACCGGGCGGAACATCAGGACGTAGGAGATGCACGACAGCAACTCGAAGGCGATCGCCACCGCGACCCACCACGGGTCTGCCGCGCGCAGGTAGCCGCGGACCTCGCCGAGCCCGGGGGCGAGCAGGACGATGAGCACGAAGACCCCGATGAGCAGAGCGACCTGGATGGCGCGCCGCGCGAGCTTGCGCAGCTCGAAGCCCTCGGGGAGTGTCGTGCCGGGTGAGGCCTCGACATCGGGCACGGTCGACACCCGGCCCATTGTTGCATGCGCAACGACTGCTGTCGAGTCCTGGGACTCCGAAAACTTGCACGTACTTCCCCACACCGATCAGCACCCTTCTTCGGATGCGCCTCGCGCAGTGCGCGCCGACCATGACCCGGTCCTTGAAGGAGGAGCACGATGAAGCGTCGCCGCACGTCCATGACCATCGCCGCGGCCCTGCTCGCCGCCGTCCCCGCGACCGCCCACGCGGCATGGCCCGGAGTCAACGGCCGGATCTCCTACACGCAGCGCGTCGAGGCCGCCGGCGGCGTCGGCGCCAACCGCAACCTGTTCGCGATGGCGCTCGACGGCACGAGCAGCCGGCTCACCAGCCATCCCAACAACGAGGAGCAGTCGAGCTGGGCGCCGGACGGCCTCCGGCTCGCCTACAAGCGCCTCGAGGAGAGCTGGATCCTCGAAGCCCTCGACGGCAGCGGCACCACCACCCAGATCACGAACGACCCGGGCAGCACGAACCCGTTCAACACCCAGCCCGCCTGGAGCCCGGACGGCCGCGCGCTGCTCATCCGCTCCAGCCGGCTGCACCCGACCGTCCGCCAGGGCGACATCCTCCGCGTCGACGTCGACCCCACGTCGCCGACGTACAAGGAGATCTCGCTCGTGCTCGCGCGCCCCGGGGACGAGCGCTACCCCACCTTCTCACCCGACGGGACGCGGATCGCGTTCCGCGGGGACGACGACGGGCTCGACCTCACCGGCGATGAAGAGCTCTTCATCGCAGACGCCGACGGCACGAACGTCGTGCAGCTCACCGACGACGCCGCCGTGGACTCCGCGCCGGCTTGGTCACCGGACGGTGCGCAGCTGGCGTTCGAGTCGACGCGGGACGGGGCCGATCACGAGATCTACGTCATGGACCTCGCGTCGCGGTCGGTCACCCGGCTGACCGACAACGACGTCCACGACGAGGGGCCGGCCTGGTCACCCGACGGGCGATACATGGCGTTCACCCGCGCCGACACCCGCACCTCACCCGGGGACATCTGGGTTATGCGCGCCGACGGCACAGAGCAGCGAGCGCTCCTCACCACCCCGATCATCGAGGAGTCCCCCGACTGGCAGCCCCTCCCGACGACGGTGGGTGCGCTGGACCGTTACCCGCGGACGGCGTGCGGTGACCTCTCGCTGACCCCCGGAGGCGTGGCGTCCATCGTCGCGGTGAAGGTGCCCTGCCCGACCGCGCGGCGCGTCGCGGCGACCTGGGAGGAGGGCGCCGACGCCGGGACGCCACCCGCACAGATCGAAGGCTTCACGTGCACGGCGCGCCCGCACAGCTTCGACCAGACCCTGGTCGAGTGCGATCACGCGGGCAGCAAGAAGGGCGTGTCGTTCGTCTACCGCGCCGCGGCGTAGTCACTCGGGGGCTCGTGCCGGGGCGTCATGGCCCCGGTACCGCAGCACCACTGCGAGCGTGACGATCGACGACACCACCACGACGACGTTCCCGACGATGATCGGGACGTCGTCGATCACCAGCCCGCGGGCGAGCCACGCGCCGCCACCGAGGATGAGCACCACGAGCCACGCGGCGCTCACGTCGTCCGAGTGGCGGCGGCGATGCACCCGCTCGGCCTGCAGCAGCGGGGCGACGCCCATCACGATGCCGGCCGTCGTCGCGGCGACGGCGGTCACACCTTCGGCGTCCATCAGTCGTTCGCGGTGACGGTCTCGAGGATCTCGGCGAACTTCTCCCGCGCCGCGGCCCGGCGGGTCGGCACGTGCTCGGTCGGGACCTCGTCGGCCGGCGGCGCGTAGCCGCGCAGCACCTGACGGGCGACCGACTGGCGGTGCACCTCGTCGGGCCCGTCGTAGATCCGCGCCGCGCGCGCGAAGCGATACATCGCCTCGAGCGGCAGGTCCGTCGAGTACCCGAGCGAGCCGTGCAGCTGCACCGCGCGGTCGATGACGTCATGCAGCACCTGCGCGCCGAAGAACTTGATCATCGAGATGTCCGTGCGCGCGGCCGCGGCGCCCTCGGTGTCCATCCGCCACGCGGCGTGCAGCGTCATGAGCCGCGCGGCCTGCATCTGCGCGGCGCTGTCGGCGATCCAGTTCTGCACCGTCTGCTTCTCGGCCAGCACGCTCCCGAACGCGTAGCGGTACGTCGCGCGCTCGCAGAGCATGTCGAACGCGCGGCTGGAGACCCCGAGCCAGCGCATGCAGTGGTGGATGCGCCCCGGGCCGAGCCGGTGCTGGGCGATGAGGAAGCCCGCGCCCTCGGCGCCCAGCAGCGCGTCGGCGGGGACCCGCACGTCCTCGTACAGGATCTCCGCGTGCCCGCCGAGCTTGCCGAACTCCTCCTGCGGGTGCTCCATCGTCGCGACGTCGCGCAGGATGTTCACGCCGGGCGTGTCCGCGGGGACGATGAACATCGAGGCGCGCTGGTGCGGGCGCGCGTCCGGGTCGGTCACGGCCATGACGATGAGCACGTCGGCGATCGACGCGTTCGAGCTGAACCACTTGTGCCCGTTGATGACCCAGTCCTCGCCGTCGCGCACGGCGCTCGTCGTCAGCAGCGTGGGGTCGGCGCCGGCGTTCGGCTCGGTCATGCTGAACGCCGACTTGATGTCGCCTGCGAGCAGCGGCTCCAGCCAGCGCTCCTTCTGCTCGGGCGTGCCGGCCATCGCGAGGATCTCGCTGTTGCCGGAATCGGGCGCCTGGCAGCCGAACGCGTTCGGGGCGAACGGCGACGTGCCGAGGATCTCGTGCAGCAGGCCGAGCTTGACCTGGCCGTAGCCCTGGCCGCCGAGCTCAGGATCGAGGTGCGCGGCCCACAGACCCTGCTCCTTCACGCGCTCCTGCAGCGGCGCGTAGACGCGGTCGAGCTGGTCCTGGGACAGCTCGGAGAAGACCGTCTCCAGCGGCCAGATCTCCTCGCGCACGAAGTCCCGCGCCCAGTCGAGCTTCGCCTGGTACTCGGGTTCGGTCTGAAAGTCCCACGCCATCGTCCGCGCCTCCTCAGTGGTCGGACGCCGGACGCTACCGGCAGACGTCAGTGCGCGGCGACACCGCGCAACGCCGGCAGCACCTGGTCGCCGTACAGCGCGATCGTCCCCAGCGGGTCGGCCTGCCCGATGAGCTGCAGGCAGACGACGGTCGCACCGAGGTCGGCGATCTCCCGCACCCGCTCGATGTGCTCGTCCGGGTCCGCGCTGACGATGAAGCCCTCGCGCGCGAACGCGTCGTCGGTCATCTGGGCGTCGGCGCGCCGCTGCATGTCCGCCGGGTCCGAGATGTCGTCGATGTAGACCTCGGGCAGCTGAGTCGGCTTCCACCGGCGGGCGCCCTGCAACGCGGCGTCGCCATCCTCGGCCCAGGCCATCCCGCTCTGCATGATGATCTCGCCGGGCTCGCGACCGTGCTTGGCGCACGCCTCACGGTACGCGTCGATGATCTCCGGCGCGGTGTCCGGGTCGCCCAGCGTCCACAGGCCGTCGCCGTACTGGCCCGCGATTCGCGCGGCCTTCACGCCGAACGCGCTGACGTAGAGCTTCGGCGCGCGCGGGGCTCGGCTGTAGAGCTTCGCGTCCTTGAGCGCGAACCAGCTGGCGTCCATGGTCACCGTCTCTCCGCGCCAGAGCGCCGTGATTGCCTCCAGGCCGGAGGCGAAGCGGTCGTGCTGCTCATCGATGTCCGGCCAGGCCAGGCCCAGCGGCGACTCATTGACCGACTCGCCCGATCCGACGCCGAGATACACCCGCCCGGGGTATAGCTCCTCCAGCGACATGAACGCCTGCGCGATGAGTCCCGGGTGGTAGTGGTGCACGACCGGTGTGACACCGGTCCCGAGCATCTTGGTGGTCTGCTGCCCGATGGCGCCGAGCGTGACCCACGCCTGGGTGCCGCGTCCGTCGGGGAACCACGGCGCGAAGTGATCGGAGAGGCCCGTGCCGTCGAACCCTGCGCGGTCGGCGAGCATGGCCTGCTGGACGAGGTCGGCGGGCGCGAACTCCTCGGTCGAGCCGGCGAACCAGAAACGGGGGGCGGTCATGTTCGGGTGGTACCCGCCCCGGCGCATCTCGGACCGCGACTACTCAGGGGGCGCGCTCCCCGCCGCGGGCGCCGTGGGCCCCGTGATCGCCTCCGTCGGTGCCACGCGCAGCACGGTGGTGCCGCCCTCCTCCGTGACCTCTTCGGTCAGGGGGCCCGTGGCGCCGGCCGGGGTGCTCGCCGGTGGTGCGTCGGTGGCACCTGCAGCGACGAGGAGGCGGCGAGCCGGGGCGACCTGGTCGCGCGACACGCGCTGCACCGTGCGCGGGGTCGATTGTGCCCGGACGGGAACCGCTGAGCTCTCCGGCGCCGGTGCGGCGGCGGGGACCACGGCGGGGGCGGTCGCGGGCGCCTGCCGCGCGCTGTCGGTCTGCGGACGCGCGGCAGACCGGTCGGGCTCCCGGCGCTCGGTCTTCGCCGGCCGGACCTCGGGCGCGACCACCGGCGCGGTCGCGACCAGCGCGGTCGGCGTGCCCGCCAGCGTTCCCGCGCAGGCGACGGCGCAGAGCTTCGCGACGCTGCTGACCTGCGGCTCGGCCGATGGCAGCAGCACGATGTCGCGCAGCCGGTCGCGCAGCGCGCCGAACCGCGTCTCGAACCGCACCGCGAGCGCCGTGGGCAGGAACAGCACCGCCGCGTATCGCCGCTGGCGGCGTAGCTCGCGATGCAGCCGGGAGCAGCCCGTGCATCCCTGGACGTGGCGCGTCGCGTGGGCGGACAACCGGACGCCCCGCGTGGCCGCGACGACGACGTGCTCACGCACGGAGTCACAATCGGCCTCCGCGCTGGCGATGCGCTCGGCGAGCGTGCGTCGCGCACGGGAGACGACCGCCTTCGCCGCACCGCCGCTGACGTCGAGCGCCGTTGCGATGTCGTCGACCGACCGCCCTTCGAGCACGCTGAGCACCAGGGCCGCGCGCTGGCGCTCGGGCAGGTCGGCCCACGCGCGCACCACGCCGGCGAACTCGTCGCGCCGCATCGCGGCGTCCGCGGGGCCGTCGGCGGGCGACGCCAGCAGGACCTCGTCGAGTGGCGCGGCAAGGCGCTCGCCGCGCAGCAGATCGAGCGCGCGCCGCCACGCGATCGTGTGCAGCCAGGCCCGCACGTCGCTGGGCACGCGCCCGTCCTGCAACGCGGCGTGCGCCGAGGCCAGTGCCTCCTGCACCGCGTCCTCGGCGAGTTCCGGGCGCGCACGCCGTGAGACGAACCGGACGAGCGTGTCGCGGTGACGGCCGACGAGCACGGCGAAGGCGCGCTCGTCGCCCTCGCGCGTGCGCTGCGCGAGCGCGCGGTCGGTGAGACGGGAGTGGAGCATCACGAGTCCAGACGCGGGCAGATCGAGAAGGTGACGGACCTTCCGCAGAGATCCGTTCTGCCGCAGATGGTGCGTCACTTGGTGCCGGCGCGCATCGACCAAACGGTGTCCATCCCACCCCGCCGGACCAGGTGCCGGCAGAGAGGAACCACCATGCACCGATCCCTCACCACCGCCATCCTCGCCGCCGCGCTCGCCGTCCCCGCGACGGCGTCGGCGGCAGCGCCCGCCGCGTCGCTCGTCCCGCCGAGCGACGACCCCGTGAACGTCGAGGTCACCATCACCGATGGCGCGGGCAGGGCCGTGCAGGCGCAGTCCTGCGAGTGGCGCGGCGAAGGCCCCGGCGAGGAGGACCGCGTGTGCCTCGCCTTCGTCGGCGACCCCAAGGCGGCGGTCGAGGCCATCACCGCCGCGGGCGGCGAGCGGGGCACGCGGCGCACCATCGCCCCGGCCCACGCGCTGGACATCACGTCCCTGACGAGCCGTCGCGCCGACGGGACGTGGCTCCAGCGGATCACCGGGACGGCGAAGGGCCAGGCCACGCACGCCGGGTTCGTGTGCGACAGCGCCGGCGAGCGGTGCACCCGCTGGGACGCCGAGGGCGAGCCGCGCGCGAAGCAGCAGATCCAGGCCGCGGCGAAGCGGCTCAAGCGCCGGGGCCGCTAGCGACTGCCGGCCGGCGGGGAGGTCAGGCGCTCCAGGGCACCGTCGCCTGGAGCACGGCCTCCTCGACCGCCCCCGTCCGGAGCCCCGTGATCTCCTGGTACTCCTCGTCGGCGACCATGTCGCAGAACGCGCGCCGGCTGGGGTAGCGGACGACGAGCAGCACGTCCCAGTCCCACCCGTCGGGCGCGACCAGCGATGTCGACGCGTCGCCGACGTAGATCATCTCGCCGCCGACGCGCTCGAGGAACGGCGCGATGCGGCGGGCGTACTCCTCGTAGTCGGGGCGACCACCCTCCTTGAAGCGCAGGAGGTTGAGCATCGCGATGGGGGACGGCGGGTCGGTGTCCTCGGCCAGCAGGCGCTTGAGGTCCCGACCGGTGGGGTTCACGGGCATGGCCGAAGACTCTCAGACAGGTCTCAGGGTGGGCGCAGGGCACTCCGAGGCGCCGCGTCGATGCTGCCGTCACCCCACAGGTAGGAGACCTTCATGACCACTCGACGCATCGCGGTGATCGGCGGCACGCTCGTCGCTCTCGCCGCAGGATCAGCCGGCGCCGTCGCGGCGACCTCGACCGACGAGGCGAAGGAGCGCGAGAAGACCGTGCTCGACACCGCCGCCAAGGAGCTCGAGGTCACGCCCGACGAGCTGCGGTCCGCGCTGCGGGCCGGCCAGACCGCTCAGCTCGAGCAGGCCGTCAAGGACGGCACCCTCACCCAGGAGCAGGCCGACCGCATCAAGGAGCGGATGTCCTCCAGCGGCCTCGTCCTGGGAGGCGGCGGCAAGGGCGGGCCCGGCGGGCATCACCGCGGCGGACCCGGCGGCGGCCGCGAGATGATGACCGACGTCGCGAAGGCCCTCGGCCTCACCGAGGCGCAGCTGCGCACGCAGCTCGAGAGCGGCAAGACGATCGCCGAGGTCGCCAAGGCCCAGAACAAGGACCTGGACGACGTCAAGGCCGCCGTGAAGAAGGCGGCCGTCGCCCGCCTCGACCAGCAGGTCAAGGACGGCGACATCACGAAGGCGCAGCGCGATGAGATCGCCGAGCATCTCGACGACCACATCGACCGGCTCGGCGAGAAGCCGCTCGGTGGACGCGGTCCGGGCCGGGGTCCCGGTGGCCCCGGCGCGCCGCCCGCCCGCCAGGAGGGCGAGACCAATCAGGACGGGTCGTACGTGCCGCCGACGACCGGCGCCGCGCAGACCGCATAGGTGCGCTCAGGGCCCGTGTGGTCTGGCCAGCCAGCCAGGCCACGCGGGAATCCTGACTGACGGACTGTCAGATTTCTTGGCGCTTCTGCGCTCTTTCGTACCGATCCTGCATCCCCCATCATGGGCGCCTCTGATCGAGCGCCACGACATTCCCAACGACGCCCTCCTCGTGACGGGAGCCACCGGCTTTCTCGGCATGCAGGTGCTGGCCCGCGTCCTGCGCGACAGCGACCGGCACGTCGTCGCGCTGGTTCGCGCAGACGATGACGCCGCCGCGGCCGGACGCCTGCGCGATGCGCTTGCGTTGATCCTGTCCGAGCCCGCGCCCGAGGACCGCCTGACCGCGATCGCGGCCGACATCGAAGCCCCTGGGCTCGACCTCGACGGCGGCACGCACGACCTCCTCGCAGAGCGCGTCACGACGATCCTGCACTGCGCGGCGTCCATCTCGTTCGTCCTCCCACTCGACGAAAGCCGTGCCATCAACGTCGACGGCACGCGGCGCATGCTCGACCTGGCGCGCCGCTGCGCGACCAGCGGCGACGGGCTCGAGCGGTTCTCCTACGTCTCGACCGCGTACGTCGCCGGCCGGCACCGCGGCGCGTTCGGCCCCGGCGACCTGCAGTGCGACCAGCGGTTCCGCAACGCCTACGAGCAGACGAAGAACGAGGCCGAGGCGCTCGTGCGCGACGCCGCCACGGCGTGGGAGCTGCCGACCCAGGTCTTCCGCCCGTCGATCGTCGTCGGCGAGCGCGACACCGGCTGGACGAACAGCTTCAACGTCCTCTACGCGCCGTACCGCAGCTACTCCATGGGCCAGTACACGGTGCTGCCCGGTCGCCTCGACGGGGTCGTCGACGTCGTCCCGGTCGACTACGTCGCCGACGGGATCTGGGCGCTCATGCGCGAGCCCGCACCGGCTGGGGTCGCCACGTACATGCTCACCGCGGGCGACCTCGCCCCGACGCTGCGCGAGATCCGCCAGATCGCCGTCGACTACTTCGCCAAGGGCACCCCGGCGATCATCCACCCGACGGCGTTCCGCGTGCTGGCGGCACCCGCGCTGGGGCTGCTCGGCGGGTCGAAGGCGCGCACCGTGCTGGCACGCAGCAAGCCGTACTTCCCCTACTTCGAGGTCGAGACGCGCTACGACGCCCGCTCGACCCAGGCCGCGCTCCAGCGCCACGACATCACACCGCCGCGGTTCGGCGACTACGCCGACCGGCTGCTCGACTTCGCCGTCCAGGCACGGTGGGGCAAGGCGATTCCGCCGCGCCGCGAGGTCGTCGCCGACATGCCGTCGGTCGCCGCCTGACGCCGAGCGAGCGCGAGGACTACGGTTCGGCCCTGTGCCGACCGAGCTTCCGCCCGCCCTCAAGACGCTGATCGACACGGCGCTGCGCCTCGCGCGCCAGGCGCCGAGCGGCCGGGTGGCGCTGACCCGCGCTGCCGACCTCGTCGACGCGGCCGCCGTCCCCGCCTGGCTGGAGTCCAGCGTCGACCGGGCGCTGGGTGACCTGCCCGAGCCCGAGCCGCTGGACCGCAAGGCGATCGAGAAGGCGCTGAAGGAGGCGTGGGGCAAGGCGCCCGGGAAGGTCCTCGACGACCTCGATGACGAGCCGCTCGCGGTGCGGGCCGCCGCGCAGGTCCACCGTGGCGAGCTCGACGGGACGCCGGTCGCGATCAAGGTGCGCCGCCCGGGACTGGACCGCGCGGTCCGGGCGGATCTGTCGCTGCTGGAGACGCTGGCGATGCCGCTGGGCGCCGCGTTCCCGGCGATCGACGCCGGTGCGTTCCTGCGCGACGTGCGCGAGCAGACGTCCGACGAGATCGACTTCGAGCACGAGGCCGACATGCAGCGCCGCGTCGCGCGGGCCATCCGGCACGTCGAGGGCATCGTCGTGCCGCGTCCGCACACCGACCTCTCGGCTCCCGGCGTGATGGTCAGCGACCTGCTGCGCGGGACCACCCTGCACGAGGGCGGCGTCCCGGACGATCCCGCCGCGGCCGGCACCGCGCTCATCCAGGCGCACGTCAGCGCCGCACGCGACGCCGGGCTCGCCATGCTCGACGCGCGCCCAGGACACGTCGTCGTGCTCGGCGACGGACGCCTCGGCCTGCTCGGCGCGGGTGTCGCGCGACAGGTCGACCCCGAGCGGGTGCGGCTCGCCCTGGTGGCGCTCGCCGCGCTGCGCGATGACGACCCCGCGGCGTTGGCCGCGGCGGCCGAAGCGGCGGCGATGGTGCCGCCGGACGCCGCGCGGGTGGCCCACCTGCCGCTGCGGACGATCGCTGCGCCCCTTGCCGACGGCCCGGCCCGGCTCGACGCCGACGCGCTGATCGCGCTGGCCGAGCGCGGGGATGTCGAGGCCCCTGCGCTGCTGCGGCTCGTCCCGGAGGTCGCGGCCACGCCGGACGACCTGTGGCTGACGCGGTCGACCGCGCAGGTGCTCGCGGTCCTCGCGCGCATGGGCGCCGAGGCGGACTGGGCGGCAGCGGCGCTCGACGCGCCCGCGCCCTAGGCGCTCTCAGCTCGCGACGACGCGCACGCGCTCGTCAGCGGCTTCGACGACGTCGCCGTCGTGCAGCTGCCGGCCGCGCCGGTCCTCGAGCTCGCCGTTGACCCGCACGTCGCCCTGCTCGAGCATCATCCGCGCCTCGCCGCCGGAGTCTGCGAGGCCCGAGAGCTTGAGCAACTGGCCGAGGCGGATCACATCCCCGCGGATGGTCACGTCTTGCACGCGACCATCATGCCCGGTCGCCGACCGTCGCGGACACGACACACCGTGCGTCACCGGAGCGCACCTCCCGGCTTCCTCGCGGGTCTAGGGTCCGGTGGACCGCTCATGCGCCGCCTCGCTCACATCCCGCTCGTCCTCGCCGCAACCCTGGTGGTGGCCGCGCCCGCGCACGCCGCGGACGGCACCATCTTCAACATCGCCGGCAGCGTGCAGGGCGCCGGTGGCGACGGCGGCCCTCCCGGGCTGGCGCTGCTGAACACCCCGCGCGACGCCGACGCCGCACCGCCCCAGATCGGTGGCGGGGTCCTCATCGCCGACACGGCGAACAGCCGTATCCGGCGGGTGACCGCCGACGGGTCGCTCATCGTGCGTGTTGCGGGGGACGGCACCGACGTGCCGGGCCTCTCGGGCGACGGCGGCCCGGCCGACGACGCCCGGGTCAACGCGCCGCAGGGCGTGACGCCGCTGGCCGACGGGTCGTACGTCATCGCCGACACCGGCAACCACCGGCTGCGGCGCGTCACGCCCGACGGCATCATCCGCACGATGGCCGGCACGACGCGCGGCTTCGGCGGCGACGGCGGTCCAGCCACCGCCGCACAGCTCGACTCCCCGCGCGATGTCGCGCAGCTGATCGACGGGTCGTTGCTCGTGGCGGACACGGGCAACCACCGCATCCGCCGGATCGCGCCGGACGGGACCATCACGACGATCGCCGGTACCGGCACCGAGGGCGCGGGCGGCGACAACGGACCGGCCGGCGCGGCCCAGCTCGCGTTCCCGCGCGATGTCGCGCCACTGGCCGACGGCGGCATCGCGATCGCGGACACGGGCAACAACCGGATTCGCCGGATCGCACCGAACGGGACGATCAGCACGCTTGCGGGCGGCACGGCCGGGTCCGGCGGCGACGGCGGGCCGGCGGTCAACGCGCAGCTCAACGCCCCCTCGGGCGTCACCCCGCTGACGAACGGCGCGCTGCTCATCGCCGACACCGGCAACGACCGCATTCGCCGCATCACGCCGCTCGGGACGATCTTCACGGTCGCCGGCGACCAGGCCGGCCTGTCTGGCGACGGCGGTCCTGCGTCGGCAGCGCGGCTCACCGATCCCGGCGACGTCGTGCGGACCGCGTCGGGCGGCATGCTCATCGCGGACACGGCGAACAGCCGGGTGCGCGGCGCGACCGATGTCGGCCAGATCCCGGCGCCGGTCACGGACCGGTCGCTGGGGTTGTCGCCGACGACCGGGACGGCGTTCGTCCGCCAGCGCGGCGCGGGTGCCGCCATCGCGGTCCGCGAACCCGACCTCGTCACCGACGGCTCCGTCTTCGACACCGAGCGCGGCGGGTTGGCGATCAGCGTCGCGCAGGCCGGCGAGGTGCGGACGACCACGCTGACCCAGGGTCTCGTGACGATCGACCAGGACGGCGGGCGCAACCCGGTCACGAAGGTCAAGCTCGTAGCGCCGCTGACGGGCTGCTCGGCGACGCGCGGCGCGTCGATCCGCACGTTCGCGAAGTCATCCCAGCGCAAGCGCAAGGGCCGGCGTGAGCGCCGCGTGGTCGCCCGTGGCAACGGCCGCTTCCGCACGGACGGGCGCTACGGCTCGGCGACGGTGCGCGGCACCGAATGGCAGACCGTCGACACGTGCAAGGCGACGTCGGTGCGGGTGTTCAGCGGCGTGGTGTCGGTGTTCGACCGCGTGCGCGGCAAGCGCCGCACGGTCCGCGCGGGCCAGCGGGTCGTCGTGCGCGCGGCGAAGCGCCGCGGCTAGCCCGCTCCCTGCCCGCCGAGCGTCACATACTGGTCGCTCTGGCGACCACTATCGGACGCTCAGCGCGAAGCGGGGGGCGAATCGTCGCCTCTCGCGCCTAGAGGGAGCATGGACTTCGATGCTCTTCGCGCTCATCAACACGGCTCGTTCTCCGTCTGGCAGCTGCGTCACGCGGGCTGGACCCGCAGCCGCATCCGCCACGCCACCGCCGACCTGCGCGAGGTCCACCACGGCGTGCACGTCACCGGCGACGCGCCGCTCACCGAGCTGCAGCGGTGCTGGGCCGCGGTCCTCACCGAGCCCGGCACGTTCCTGAGCCACACCAGCGTCGCCCGGCTCCTCGGCTTCGACGACTGGCGGACCGACGTGCACACGGTCACGCGGCTGGGCAGCGGGGGGACACGGCGCCACCCCGGCCTGCTGGTCTACCGCTCGAAGACGCTGCCGCCCGCGGTGCGCACACACATCAACGGCCTACCGTGCCTGAGCCCTGCCCGGACGCTCCTGGATCTCCTCCCCGCGCGCCCCGACCTCAGCGCCAGACGCCTCACACGCAACGCGCTGCGGGTCGGCGCCGTCGACGCCCGCTCGCTCCGTGTGGCCCTGGCGCTGCACCCCGGCCGCCGGGGCATCACCAGGCTGCGCCAGTACACCAACGAGTACGCCCACCTGCCGATGCACCGCACGAAGAGCGACGCCGAGGCGCTCGGCTTGGCCGTCCTCGATGCCGCACAGATCCCGATTCCGCTGGTGAACGTGAAGGTCGACGGCGAGGAGGCCGACTACGCGTGGCCGGCCGCGCGGTGGATCGTCGAGCTCGACAGCCGGCAGTGGCACCACCCGGTCGAGGACGCCCGCAAGACGGCGGTGTGGGAGCGGGCGGGTTGGACGGTGCGGCGGGTGCCGACCGACGACGTCTACGACCGCCCGCACCGCCTGCTGGCAGCCACTCCTCCACTGAGCGTCCGATAGTGGTCGCCCTAGCGACCACTATGTGACGCTCGACGCCATCACTTGATGAGGATTGGCGTTCCCACGGGGACGCGCGGGTACAGGTCGATCACGTCCGGGACCTTCATGCGCAGGCAGCCGTGCGAGGCACGCGTGCCGATCGACCACGGCTCGCCCGTTCCGTGGATACCGACGGAGCCGGTCACGCCCAGCCACCGCGCCTTCAGCGGGTTGTTCGGCGCACCGCCCGGGATGACGCTCCCGGCCAGCGAGCCGGCCCAGTCGCTGTTGGGCACATGCCACGCCGGGTTGACCTGCTTGTTCACGATGCGGAACTGCCCGGCCGGCGTCCCGTACCCGGCCTGCCCCACCGCGATCCCGTACGTCTTGCGCAGCTTGAGGTTCTTGAACAGGCGAAGCTTGAACGTCGAGCGGTCCGCGGTGAGGACCGTGCGGTTCTGGCGCACGAGGTCGTTCGCGTTGACCGCCGGCCGGATCGCCAGCAGCTTCGCGCGCAGCTTGCGCGACGCGCCCGGGTCGGCCAGGGCAGCGTCGATCGTCGCGGTGAGCTTCTCGGCGTCGATCCGGCGGCCGATCTTCGCGCGGCGGACGATCATCTTGCGGACGGTGATCTTCAGCGTCGCGTTGCGCGCCTTGCGCGTGCTGCGCGCCTGCACGTCGGCGGCGAACGCCTTCACCGCGGCCTTCGAGTGCGTGACCGCCAGGCCGACGTCGACCCCGGCGGTCGCGCCGCCGCCACCCGGTGCCGGCGTGGTCTGCGGCCGCTCACGGCCTGCGTAGAGCGCGCGCTTGGCGGTGCGCTCGGCGTCGAAGACGACCTTGCCGCGCTCGGCGCTCAGGCGGAACGTCCGGTTGCCGGCCCTTACGACGACGTCGCGCGTGAGGCGCCGGTCCAGCGCATCACGGAGCTTCACCGTGGCCTCCTCGACGGTCAGCCCGCCGACATCGATGCCGCCGGCGACGACGCCCGCGGCGATCCGCTCGTCGGGCTTCGGAGCCTGCGCGGACGCGGCAGGAGCGACGGCGAGGACGGTGATCAGCGAGGTCAGAACGAGTCGGCGCACGACCGTCGAGGGTACCCAACGGCCTTCCTGCGCCTGCAACGGCGCGTGCATTCAGGCGGCGCGGCGGGAGGCCGCCGGGAGGGCCTCGGCCGCACCGTGGTCGCGCAGGAACCGGTCGAGCTCGACCCACGTCGTCGACACCGCGCTGCGCCCCGTGAGCACGCCGAGGTGCCCACCCGGCGCCGTGCGCAGCCGCACTTCGGGCGCGCCCGTGAGCAGGTCCGCGACCGCATGCACCGCGGCCACCGGCGCCAGCACGTCCCCCGCACCGGCCACCGCAAGCACCGGAATCTCGACGTTGCCCAGATCGATCTCGCGATCACCGAGCAGGATGTGCCCGTCCGCGAGGTCGTTGTTGCGGAAGAACAGGTGGTACATCTGCGCGATCGACCGGCCCGGGTAGCCGACCATGTTCCCCATGAAGTGGTCGACGGCGCCCATCTGGGCGAGCATGTCGCGGTCGTGCAGGTTCGCGGCGACCGCGGCGGGCTTCGTCACCCACTTGTCCCACGAGGTCAGCTGGAACACCCGGCGCACGAGCGGCGCGGGCGCACCGCCCAGCGTCTTGTAGATGGCCGTGCCGACCGCGCCGTCCTGCACCTGCGCGAGCGGCAGGAACGCCTTGGCCAGCGGCACCCGGCGGAAGTCGAACGGCGAGCCGACCAGCGCGATCGACTGGATCGGCAGGTCGCGTCGGGCCGCGACGGCGAGCAGCGCCATGATCCCGCCGAGACACCAGCCGACGACCTGGACGGGCTGCCCGGTGTCGTCGGCGACGTTCTGCACGGCGGACGGGAGGACCTCGTCGACCCAGTGCTCCAGGCCGAGGTTGCGGTCACCGAACGCGATCGACCCGTACTCGACGAGGTACGTCGCGTGACCCTCGGCGAGCAGGTGCGCGGCGAGGGAGCAGCCGCGGCGCAGGTCGAAGCACTCAGCCGGCGCGGCGAGCGGCGGGACGAGCAGCGTGGGCAGCTCGCTGGAGGGTCGGTCGTCGGTCGGCAGGTAGCGGTAGACGGTCCGCTGCGGGGCCTCGGCGATGATCTGCCGGGGCGTCGGGCGCAGGTCCGCGAGGCCGTCTCCGATGACGGAGTCGTAGACGTTCGCGGCCGCGTCGCCGAGCTGGTGAGGGGACAACGGGTTGAACACGCTGTACCAGAAGGTAGTCGACGCCGTGTCAGATGGGCGTGCTGATGGTCACGCCGACGCGGGAATCGGCGCGAAATCGAGCAGCGCGTCGACCACCCGGTCGGGCGCCTCGAGCTGCGGGCAGTGGCCGCACCCCTCGATGAGCTCGTACCGCGTGTCGGGCAGCGCCTCGAGGATGTGCCGCGAGCCCTTGTGCGTGACCATCCGGTCGCGGTCGCCCCAGACGAGCAGCACGGGCACCCGGACGTCCTCGAAGACGAACGGGTCGCGCAGCTCGGGCAGCAGCCGCTTGCCGATGCTCATGATCCGCACGACGCTGCGCCGGTCCTGGAGGTGCGCGGCGAACGTGGAGAGCACCTGCGGCGGGATCGCCGACGTGTCCTGGAAGGCGAGGGTCCGGTAGAGCCGCGCGACCGCCAGGCGCGTGACCGGCGGCGGGATCGGCAGGCCGCTGCCGAGCACGGTGCGCAGGAACGGGTCGCGCTCGATGAGCGAGAACCACACCGGCATGTCGAGGCCGGCCGGAGAGATCGGGGCGGCGGCGACCATCGGCAGGTCGGGGTTCTGCGCCGCACGCAGGGACGCACAGCCACCGAGCGAGTTGCCGGCGACGACGACGTCCTGGCCCGCCTCCTCGGCGAGCCGGACCGTCGCGGCGGCGACCATGTCGTCGATCTGCTCGAGGATGCCCGCGTCGGGATCGATCGTCGTGCACGTGCCGAAGCCCGGCAGGTCGATCGCCATCGCGCGGCGGCCGGTGCGGCTGAGGCGGTCAAGCACCATCCGCCACGTGTCGGCGGAGTCGGCGAATCCGTGCAGGAGCAGCAGCGGCGGACCGTCGCCCTCGATCTCGAGGACCCGGGTGATGTGCCCCGCGATCTCGTCGCGGTATTCGATCATCGGCTCGGCCATCACGTTCTCCTGCCCTAATCGTATCGATCGACACGATCGTCCTGGGCTTTACGGTGTGTCCATGCGCGGCGTGCCCCAGATCCCTGACGACCTGCTCGACCGCCTGCGCGAGGACCCCACCCGCGCTCCGGAGATCATTGCGCTCGCGTCGGCGCACTTCCATGCGCCCCAGGCCGACAAGTGGATCGCCGAGCAGCGCTCGCGCTATGCGCACGACGATCACTGGTTCGCCTCGGCGGCGAAGGCCAAGCACGCCACGCTCGCCCGCCTCGAGGGCGCTGCGACGGGGATCGGCGGCATCATCACGATGATCCCCGACCTCGTCGGCCTGGCGTGGATCCAGTCACGGCTGTGCTTCTTCGTCGCCGCCGCGTACGGCTACGACCCGTACGACCCGATGCGCCCCGCCGAGATGCTCGTCCTGCACGAGGTCTACGAGGACCCGGTCGTCGCGCGCAAGGCGCTCGACGGCGAGGAGCAGCACATGGCGATGCACTTCGTCGACCGCAAGCTCAACAGCCAGATCGCCCGTGACGAAGCGCTCGCGGTGAAGCTCATGACCTACGTCGGCAAGCGCGGGGCCAAGCGGATGGCCGGCCGGATGATCCCGGGCTTCGCGATCCTGTTCAACGCGACCGCGAATGAGCTTGATACGCGGCGAATGGCCGACAAGGCGATCGCGTTCTATGGCGGGGAGCCGGCGAAGAAGAAGCGGCGGCTGTTGAGCCGGTAGCGACCGGGACCAAGCTGCGGAGACCAGTCCTGGTCACCGCACCTCACCTCATCGCGCATCACCGCCTGCGGAAAGAGGCGACGACGAACTCGAGCACCAGCAAGACGAGCAGCACGATTGGTAACCACCGCCAGAATCTGCCCAAACCATCGCTCACCGGCCAGGCATCGCTCGGGTCCATCTGCTCAAGCCAGGCCCACGCCAGCAGACCGACACCACGAACACGACAACGCCAACAAGCTGAGCACCCGCAGGATCCCACTGAGCATTCCCGCCGAATCGCAGCACGAAACCAAGCAACGATCCGGAGTTCCCCCGCTTTGTGGACACGTTGATCCACCCAGCTTCCTTCCTGCCTACCTACTGACGGCGGTGTCGGCTCCGAAGTCGACGGATGCCGGCCACGGCCGATTCGGCAAGGACCGCGAAGAAGAACAGCAGGGGCGGCCCGATGATGAGGTACCAAGGCACTCCGAAGAACAGATCGTCCTCGCAGTCAACCTCGCACGCCGATAGCCCGATCGCGATCGCGAAGGCAAAGAGCGCGCCGAGGACACTGAGCATTAGGACTGCGGCGCGCAGCAGCCACCGCACGTTACGGCTCCGCGCTCTCGAGCCCGGAGCCGCCGACCTGCATGCAGGACACAGCTGGGGCTGAACTCGATATGCGAGCTACTCCACAGTGCATGGCACGTCTGCACTCCGGTTCTCGGCCTCGACGGGGTCCCAGGTCGCTTGGTACTTGGGACCCTTTGGGCTGTCTGCCTCAATCGGGAAGCCGGAGGAGTTGATCGTCTTCCCCCATCGTCCCGGCCATCGAAGGAAAGCGGGCTCCGTAGTCACATCGACGGCAGTGGGGTCTGCAGTTGTGCCGTCTCCGTCGGCATAGTCCTGCGAGAGAACGCCGAGGCCGGGAACCACCTCATTGAATTGACCGGTCTTGAAGTAGTTGGCGTGGCGGTTGCGCGACGGATACGCGATCGGGCGCCCATCCACCGTGGTCTCGATATCGGACCAGTCGCACGTCTCACTCTTCGTATGCTGGGAGTAGGTGGCAACGACCGGCACCAGCGACTCATTCAGACGAATCTGAATATACTCCCAATCGCCTTCGTGATTGGTGATGCCACTTGACGAAGCGTGGTTGTCCAAGTACCAGAACCAGTACTGCAAGTACAGTTGGTCGTTCGAGCCCCGGACCGCTCTGGCGTAGGTTTTGTCCGTGTACTGGCTATTGCCGTTCCGAATCGTCTCGCCTGCCGACGCCAAGTCGTCATCGGGCGCAGCGTCAAGGCTCAGGTAGTCCGACGAACTCGCGGTCTCAGGGTATTGCGTCTGCGGATTGGGGTATGGAGAACCTGCGGGAACCAGCCACTCCTCGGACAGGATCGGCGGTGAGCCGTTGAACCCAAATCCACTCGGACCCGCGGCAATCGGCATGAAGCGGCTCGTACGATCCCACAGGACCGCAGCCGGCAGATCGGTCGCTGTCTGCCAGGCGTCGGCGTGGAAGTCCTCTTCGAAGTCGTGGACAAGCTGCGGCGCATAGGCGTCGAGCAAGTTGTCGTCGCCAGTGGAGCGGAGCTTGGCGTACATGGCCCGGGGCCTCGTGGTGGCTCCGGGTTGCCATGCGGGCGCGTAGTGCCAACCGTTGGCGGGTTTGACCCCTCGGGGAGCGTAGTTGATCCAGCGGCACGCCGCGTGGGTGTGCTCGCCGAAGTTTGGGTCCTCCGGGAGCATGTACAACTCAGGGCGCAGGCCGTAGTCCAGGCCGTCGTTGTAGGCGGTGGAGTAGCGGGTGTCGCACGCCTCGTCAAAGGTGGAAAGCGGCGCCGGTGGAACGAGGGCTTGGCCCGCCAGAATCGACCTCTGACTGCCGGTGCCGATCGTGCGGGTGCTGTACCAGCCGCTGGCCAGACTGGCGGGCATATCGATGACGTTGCAGTCGGTCTCAGCGGTCCCCTGGTTGTGCCAGATCCGGCTGCCGAAGTACGTCGTAGTCGAACGCTCGGGGCCCGGCGCGCACTGACGAGCGCCGCCATCGATGACGCTCGGCTGCGCCCAAGTCGTCCGCTCCAAGTTGCAACCCGTCTGCGGATGTACGAGGAACCGGTAGGCCTTGTCCTTCTCAAGCGTGACCTGCGTCGAGAGGTCCCATGTCACGGGCGCGGCGGTGCCGGGGATCTCGGCGGCTGCTGCGAGTGCGATCTGCGTGTAGTACCCATAGCCGGAGCCTTCGAGGACACCGACAGTCAATGAGGCGGTCGTCGCCGAACTGCACCCCGACGCCTTGCCGAAGTTCCCCAGCGTGACCTGGTCGATGACCTTCGTAGCGGGCATTCGCGCAACCACCCACGCGACGTGACTGCCCGCGGTCGTGGCAAAGCTTGCGGTTTCGGGGTCCTCGGTCGGCGTGACGGTGAGGTCGCCGGCGAACTCACCCTCGACGGCCACCAGCGGCGGCAACTCGAAACCCTTGGGGTCGAAGCATGTGCCGTTGAATGTCCCGTCGGGCTCGCTGATCGTGGTGAGCGCCAGTGCGGAGTCGTCGCACGAGTCGTCCGGCTGGATGTAGGCGTACTCCGTCTCATCGTTGCCCTCACTGAGTTCTTCAAGCCGTCCGAGCGAGTCAATCGCCAGACCGATCGTGTTGCTCTCACCGTCGGTGATGCTCGCCAGACGACCGTTGCCGTCATACCCATAGGTGACGAGCGTTTCGCTCTCGTAGGTCTCGCTGGTCAGCCGATCACTTGTGTACCCATACGTCAGCTCTTTGTCGTCCGGGTTCGTGACCGTCTGCAACAGGTCCTGACTCTGGCTTCCAGTCGTGTAGGAAAACGTCGTGTCCTCGCTGTCCGTGCCCGTCACCGATGTGTGCTGATACGACGGTGAGGGGTAGTTCAGCGTATATGTGTTCTCGTCGCGGTCGGTGCGCGACGTCCACGTGCCATCGGCGCTGAACGTCATCACCGCCCCGTCACGGAACTCGAGCTCGTACCGCTCGTTCCAGCCCGCGCCGGTGTCTTCGGTCATCGTGGCGTCGAGCTCGGGAGGGCTCTTGAAGCTGCCGTCGCTCTGCTTGAGGAACGGGAGCACGTAGCCGGTCAGGCCCTGGTGGATGAAGTCGCCGTTGTCCATCACGGTGCCGCCGACCCACTTGCCGTTGGCCGCCACCCAAGGCGATGTGCCGAACCCGCCTGTGCTGGCGGTGCCCTGCAGCATGCTGTTGAAGTAGTGGCCCATGACGAAGTCCTCGCCCGGCCCGGTGCCGAACGCGGCCGGACGGGCATAGACGACATTGCCGTTGCGCACGTTGACCTTGACCACGGTCCCATCGGCTAGCCGATGCTCGTCGTAGGTGTAGACGGGCAGGTCGCCGGTGCGGGGATGCCACATGACGTCGATGTACGGACGGTCCGTCGCGGTGCCGTACTCCGAGGAGCGGAACTCAGTGCCGTTCTCCGGTTCGCCGGGCATGTCCTTGACGAGCAGCCCGTGATTCTCCCGTGACCCCTCGACCCACTCTTGGACGAGTTCCGTCGGATGCCAGGCGTGCCAGCCCAGCGACGCGCCGACCGTCGCCACCGCAGCCGGTTCGGCCTCGAAGTCACCGCCTGCCGCTGTCCACGCGCCCGTACCGTCGTGGTCGTTCCACGTCGCATCGGTCGTAAACGACCGGGTCAGCGCGTGGACGCCCATCTCTTTCTCCGAGGAGTTCTCCTTGTAGTACGAGCGCAGCCCGAGCTTGGCCTGCAGCACCTTGGCGTCGGCCGGAACGTCGGTCAGATCGAAGCGCAGCACGCCACGGTTGTCATACCCCGGATAGGCCGCGTACTCACCAACGAAGATGCCCTCCGACGCCCCGTAGCCGCTGTCGGGCACGGACTCCAGCAGGGACGCGTCCACCGTCTGCGTCGGCCCCGTCGCCGTGACCGTGGGGTCGACCGTGACGGGGAACCTGCGCTTGCCGTCGCGCAGCCACTGCGCATCGAGCGTAAGCGTGACGCGGTACCCCTCGGCAGTCTTGCGCAGCTCGTAGCGCGCAGCGGACTTCGGCGCGAACGCCCGCGCAGCGTCATGCATGAACGGCGGCGCGATCTCGAAGTCCTCGTCGCCGCGACCGTCGACCGTGATCTCCCCGCGCTTGCCAAGCGTCGCCTTGGCCCCCGCCGAAACCGTCAGATCAAAGGCAAACCGCGCCGGCGCACCCGGTCCGGCGATCTGCACATCCTCCTTAACGCCGTGGGCCAGCGCCGTGAGCCGAATATCGGTCTGCTCGAACACGTCGCGATACACCGCAGTCGCCCCCTCAACCGTCGGCGTACCCGCCGCGGCGCCCACCAGCGAGTAGCCAACCGCGCTCTGACCCCGCGACACACGGACCGCATCGTCGCGCAAGCCCGCGGGCAGCCGCACCGCCACGTCGTCGGCCTCGAAGACGAAGTCGTCACCGCGGCGCGTGAGATCTGATGCGACCCGCGCCATCCCGCCACCGGACCCGCGCTCATGCACCGCGGCGCCGTAGACGCGCGTCACATACGCACCCTTCGCGACGCGGAACGTCCGGGAGGTCACCGACCGATCGGCCGGCACCTCACGACCGGCAGAGACCAGGTCACTGGTACTCACCGGATCGACGGCGCGAGAAGCGTTCGCGGCCTGCCCCGCGGCCGAGGTGGCCGTGCAGAGCATCACCACGAGGGCGAGCGTGACCGCGATCAGGGGGGGGGATCGGGATCGCTGCTCGCCGGGGATGCGTGCTGGACATGGCGTCTATCCCTATAGGCTGGACAGGCCGCTCGCTGCACACCCAGACGGATGTACTACTGCTAGTGAGTACTCAAAAGTAGCTCTTTGTGCGAGATGCTTGTTGGATTTACGCCTTGCCGTAGACCGGCACGTGCGCACCGCTGACCACCGCCGACGCGTCGTCACACAGGAACAGCAGCACGTCGGCGATCTCCTTCGGCGAGACCCACGTCTCGTAGTCGGCGTCCGGCTGCGACGCCCGGTTCCCCGGGGTGTCGATCACCGAGGGCAGGATCGCGTTGACCCGGACGTCGTCGTCGCGGTACTCGGCGGCGAGCGCGTCGACGAACGCCAGCACGGCGGCCTTCGAGCTGATGTACCCCGCCGCGCCCGAGAAGGGGCGGATCGCCGCGCGGGTGGACACGCACACGATCGCGCCGCTGTCGGCGTTGACGAGGTGCGGGAGGGCGGCGGCGCAGACCAGGTAGGTCGGGCGCAGGTTCAGGTGGAACTGCTTCTCGAAGTCCGCGACCGGCGTCTCGTGGACGCGCCCGCCCGCGGCGTATCCGCCGACGAGGTTGACCACCGCCCGCAGCGGCGCGTCGGGCGCGGCGGCGGCGTCGACGACCTCCTTGACCGACGCCTCGTCGAAGAGGTCGGCGGTGACGAGCTGCAACCCGGCGTCCTGCGGCATCCGGGCGCGCTCGGACTCGTCGAAGATCGGGACGACGACGCGCCAGCCCGCGTCGAGAAAGGCGCGGGTGACAGGCGCGCCGAGGCCGCCCGATCCGCCGGTGATGAGCACGGTGCGGTCCATGGACTGACCCTACCCGGCCGGGTGATGCGAAAAGCGGTCCGGGCTACGACTCGTGTCGTCCGTCCGTCCGCGATGCAACGCTCCCGATCGTGGACGACAGGGGTCGCACCGAGCAGCGAGAGGACGGCCGGGAGCCGTGCCTCGGCCCGGCGCGCGAACTCGCCCAGATGCAGGCAGATCTCGCCGAGTTGATCGCCACGGTGCGCGACCCGCACCTGCACGCGCTGCTCCTGCGGCTGCTCGGTCCCGACACCGAGGTCGGCCGCCGGTACCACCGAGCACCAGCCGCCAAGCGCTACCACCACTCCTACGAGCACGGCCTGCTCGAGCATTCGCTCACGGTCGCCCAAGCGGTCAGTGCCGTCAGCGCGATCTTCCCCGGCATCGACCGTGACCTCGCCGTGACCGGCGCGCTGCTGCACGACATCGGCAAGCTCGACGCGTACGCCGCTGCCGACGACGGCATCGACATGACCGCCGCCGGCCGGCTTCAGGGTGAGATCCCGCTGGGCTACTTCCTCGTGCGGACCGAGATCGCCGCGATGGGCGATGTCCCGCCCGCCCGCGCGCAGGAGCTGCTGCACGTGTTGCTCAGCCACCACGGATCGCTCCAGCACGGCAGTCCGGTCGTGCCCGCCACGCGCGAGGCGACGCTCGTGCACTTTATGGACAACCTCGGCGGGCGGCTCGGGTCGTTCGACCGCCTGCAGCAGGCACTGACCGAGGGCGAGGAGTGGTCCACCTGGGACCGCGCGCTCGGCGGCGCCGCGCACTTCCCGGCCGCACCCGCGCTGCCGCCTGCCGACGCGCAGTCCGCCGCGGCCTGACCGGGCTCAGCAGGTCGTCGCGGTTGCGGCCGGCACCTTGATCGTGAGGTTGGCGACCGGCGACGCCGCGGAGGTCCCGCTGAAGAACTGGTACGGCACCACCGTGGTCGAGCCGGCCAGGCCGCAGCCCTTGCGGATCAGTGTGCAGCTCTCGCCGGGCGCAAGAGCGCCGGAGCACGTACCGGCCGGAGACGGCGCCGGGAGCTCGGCCGAGAGCGACACCGGACCGGACAGGTCGCCGCTGTTGTAGATGTTCAGCGAGAACTGGCGGGTGGTCTCGTTGACCGTCACCGTCTGGTCGCTCGCCCCGAACCAGACGCGCGAGATGAGGTCGGCGCGGAACGGGAACGTCTGGAACGTCTCGTAGGCGAACGGGCCGGACGTCGCGAGGCGCAGGAGCCGCAACTCGCCCGTGAGCCCGCCGGTGCCCGTGCCGTTGACGCCCCACGACAGGTCGCCGCTGCACGACTCGCCCGGGTCCAGCACGCCACACCGGTCGCTCGAGCCGACGTCCATGAAGGTGCTGGCGAAGACGCCGTTGGCGCGGTAGCCGTAGTCGCCGACGTAGAAGTCGGGGGACGGCGCCGTGCCGGTGTTCGTGATGGTGAACGGCCGCTCGGAGAGGAAGGTCGCGTCGCCGTCGTCGCCGGCCGGAATCGACCCGAGGACGAGCGGGTTCGGCGTCATCTCGAGCTTCCAGGCCGGACCGGGTGGCGTCGGAGGTGCGGGCGCGGGGGGAACCGGCACCGGCGCCGCAGGGAGCACCGTGCCGCCGGGGACAGGCGCCACGGGAAGGGGCGGGGCCGGCGCTGCTGCCGCCCCACTGCTGGCCGGCCGGGCGAGCACCCGAGTTTCCCGCTTGGCCGTGCGGCACGCGCCGCGACGGCCGGGCCCGAACGCCCGCTTGGCATCCGCGCAGACCTTGACCTTCCACGCACCCACCACGCCGGCGGGAGGAACGGGCGCCTTCAGCACCACGGTTGCGCGCCGGTCGGGCTTGATGGAAGGCACCACGACGCGCGCCAGTCGCCGTTCCTTGCCGCGCGCGACGAGGATGACGTCGGCGTGCGACACGCCTGCGCGCTCGCCGCGGTTGCCGATCGTCACACGCAGCGTCAGCAGATCGCCACTGACGACCGTCGCCGGCGGCGTGAACGACTTCACGGTGAGCGCCGACGGAGTCTTCGCGGGAGAAGCCGCCGACGCACTCGGCACGACGCCCGCGAGGAGGCCGAGCAGCAAGAGCAGGCAGACGCGCGCGAGGGGCATACCGCCATCGAACCGTGCGCGGGCGCCCAGCGCACCAGCCCCAGGGCTGGAGCGGCCCCGCCCTACGAGGCTTCTTGGTCGCCCAGCGCGATCTCGCCGCGCTCGAGCGCGATGGCGATCGCGTTGACGCGATTGCGCGCCCGCAGCTTGCGGACGGCGTTGCGCACGTGCGTGCGGATGGTCTCCACCGAGAGACCGAGCTTCACCGCGACGGCCTCGCCGGTCATCCCCTCGGCCATCAGGGCCATGATCTCGCGCTCGCGCGGGGAGAGCTGCGGCATGCGCTCGGTCGCGCGCGGGGACAGGAGCACCCGGTCCAGGCGCGGGTCGACGTACGAGCCGCCGCCGGCGATCGTCTCGATCGCGCCCTTGAGCTCGCCGATCGAACCGGCCTTCAGCGCGTAGCCGCGCGCACCGGAATCGAGCCCTTCGTAGAGCAGTTCGGCTTCCGTGTCGCCCGTGTACAGGATGACGCCGAGATCGGGGCGCTGCTCGAGCAGCGTGCCGGCGAGGTCGATGCCGCTCTCGTCGGGCAACCGCACGTCGACGATGGCGACCTCAGGATTCGTCACCGCCACCAGATCCCGGGCCGCTGCGGCGTTGCCGCAGGTCCCGAGCACCTCAAGACCACTCTGGTCCAGGAGGGTCGCGAGGCCCTCGCGGAGGGCCTCATGATCGTCGATGATGACCAGGCTCGTCACGTGCTGCGTGACCCTACCTGTTCGCATGGACTGAGTGCGTCAATGCCGCAAATAGCGGACTTTGCCGGGCTGCAACCCGCCCTCCGCCCCGCGCCCGCGCCGTATCGTGTTCGGCAATGGCCAAGGACACGGAAAAGCTGATTCGCCAGCTGTCGCTGATCTCGTATCTCATGGCGGAGCGGCGGCCTGTCACCGCGCTGGAGATCCGCCGGGACGTCGAGGGCTACAGCGGCATGAACGAGGACGCGTTCGCCCGCCGCTTCTACGCCGACCGCGCGGAGCTCGAATCGCTGGGCATCCAGCTCACGGTCGACAAGCCCGCCGACGGCATCGCCGAGCAGGAGAACTACTCCCTGCGCCCGGAGAACTTCCACCTGCCCGCCATCGCGTTCAGCGACTCCGAGCTCGCCGCGCTGCAGACCGCGCTGACCCTGCTCGACGGCGAGTTCGCCTACGCCGAGCCGCTGCGCCTCGCGCTGCAGCAGCTGTCGTGGGGCCGGCCCAGCCCGCTCAACGCGCCCGAGCAGCGTGCCGTCGCGCTCGGCATCACGGCGTCGCCGGGCGGCCACGACCTCAGCCAGCGCCTGGCGAAGATCGAGACCGCGATCTTCCGCCAGAAGACGGTCACGTTCGACTACTACACGATGGAGCGCGACGAGACCGAGCCGCGCAAGGTCGACCCGTTCGCCCTGCTGTTCCAGAACGGCCAGTTCTACCTCGTGGGCCGCGCGCACGAGCGCGACGCGATGCGCGTGTTCCGCCTGTCGCGGATCCGCGGCAAGGTCGCCTACGCGACGAAGGCCGAGCACGACTTCAAGCGCCCCGCCGGCTTCGACCCGCGCGAGTACGCTGCCCGCGCGCCGTGGCAGCTGGGCGAGGAGACCGCGACGGCGGAGCTGTGGGTCTCCGACCGCATCGCCTGGCAGGTCGAGCGCCACTACGGCCGCTACGGGACGCTGCGCCCGGGCGACGACGGCGCCGTGATCTTCACCACGCCGTACGCCAACGCGCGGCTGCTCGCCGCGTGGGTGCTGCGGATGGGCGAGCACGTCCGGGTCGTCTCACCCGGGGGTCTCGAGCGCGAGGTCGCCGAGCGCCTCGAATTGCTCACCGACCGCCACCGCGACGGCGGTCTCGAGATCGCGGCCACCGTGCCGATGCGCCCGTCCGAGGAGGACGAGGAGCCCGAGCCCGCCCGCGGCGGCGCCCGCCGCGCCGACGCCGCGATCCGCCCCGAGCGCTTCGCGCGGCTGGTCACGCTCGCGTCGATCCTCATCGAGTCGGGCCGCAAGGCCGAGCTGCTCGACGCCGCGGAGCTCCGCGAGCGCCTGCAGCTGTCCGACTCCGAGCTGCGCGAGGACATCGACCTGCTGAACGTCGTGAACTTCGGCGGCGGCTCGTACGTCCTCTACGCCGAGCTGCACGACAACGGGACGATCGAGGTCGACCCCGAGCCCTACAGCGACAACTTCGCCCGCCCCGCCCGGCTGCTGCCGGTGGAGGCCAAGGCGCTCATCGCGGCGATCGACCTCATCGGCGACCACCTGCCCGAGGGCGCACTCACGAGCGCGCGCGAGAAGATCGTCGCGGCGCTCGGAGAGGACCCGACCGAGCACGGCCTGCACGTCGCGTCCGGCACGGGCGACGACTCCGGCATCGCCCGCGTCATCAGCGAGGCGATCGCCGGCCGGCGCCTGTTGGAGATCGACTACTACAAGCCCAACGAGGACGAGTTCTCACACCGCACGGTCGAGCCGTACGCGCTGGTGAACGGGCGCGACGGCTGGTACGTCGCGTCGTTCGACCCCGAGCGCGAGGACGTCCGCCACTTCCGGCTGGACCGGATCCGGTCGGCCGAGGCGACGGACCGCACCTACGAGCCGCGCCCCGAGGTCGACCCCGCCGCCGGTGTCGACGGCTGGCTGCGG
This sequence comes from Solirubrobacteraceae bacterium, assembly GCA_016463765.1. GTDB lineage: Bacteria > Actinomycetota > Thermoleophilia > Solirubrobacterales > Solirubrobacteraceae > Svornostia. The sequence goes on from JAEMQS010000003.1 coordinate 66,442, forward strand.
ACCGGCGAGGTCGCAACGTCGCGCATGGCGCGCGTGTGGATCAGCCCCGAGCGGGCCCGCTGGGCGCGCGAGGAGCGCCGGGTGGCCGAGGAGCTGGCCGACGGGGCGATCATCGTCGAGCTGCCCTATGCGGGCACCGACTGGCTGGTGCGTGAGGTGCTGGCCGAGGCGGGCGACGCGGTGGTGCTGGAGCCGGCTGAGGCGCGCGAGGCCGTGCTGGGCGCGGTCGAGCGGTTGCGGGCAGTCGCGGCGCGGTAGTCGGCGCTCAGTACGAGCGGTACGTCCGCGAGCTGCCTCTCGACCCGTGGAACCTGAGCGTTCGCCCTTCGGCGAGGGAGAAGGCGCCCTCCAACCTCGGCGCGCGAAAGCGCCGTTGCTCGACACGCTCCTCATACCGACCTGCGACTGCCGCCTCAACGAGGGAACGTAGGAGCTGCTCAAGCTCGACGAGCGAGCTCGTCCAGAGCTCCTCGCCCACGTCCTGCCGACCGACGCTCAGGTACATAGGCCGCAACGCGTCGAACGTGCACGCGAGCGGGCATGCGTCCTCGTCCTCCGGTTCCAGCCGGACCTCGTACGCCGGCGGCGCCGGCCCCGGTTCGTCGTCCGCAGGGGCACGAACGACCGTGACCGTGGCGCGGCCCGCGCGAACCGGCTCGGCCGCGGCGTCCCTGATCACGCGCTCGACCCAGCCACACGGGTCGTCCGGCTCCTCGAAGCGTGACCTCATGCGCGACACGCGCCCAAGTCTGGCAACCCGCTCGGGGGTGTGTGCATTGCGAGCGCTGTGGGCTCTCGCAATGCGCACACCCCACCGCGAAGCGTCAACCCACGGCGTACGCCGCGTACAACTCCGGCAGCAACGACGCCAGGTTCGCGTACTCCTCCACACAGTGCCGCGCCAGCCCCGGCGCCAGGTCGTGCGGCAACGCCCGCCGCCGCACCGCCGGGCGTGACGCCACCCACGCCACCGGCTCAGCCAGCGGACCCGGCAGCATCGGCCGCATCCGCGCGCCCATCCAGAACCGGCTGCGCAGCACCAGCCCGTCACCCTCGTAGAGGAAGACGTGGGTCATGATCGAGTGCCACGACCGGCGCGTGTCGTCGCCGACGTAGCCGCCCACGATCGTCGCCACCCGCGGGTCGTCCAGCGCGTCGCCGGAGAACCCGTAGGCGCTCGGCGGGAGGAACGCGATCCGCGCCCGCACCATCCCGGTGCCGACGTCCTCCACCGGGTGGTGGACGGTTCCCCAGAACGGCTTCGCTTCCCGGACCGGGGGCCGCTCCACGCTGTTCGCCACGTGCGCCGGCGGATGCCAGACCTGGTAGCGGATCGACTCGTCGGGGTGCCAGTCGAACCACCAGTCGACCATGGCGCCCGTCACACCCGGCATCGGGGTGCGCGCCGCGACCTGCTGCGTGCCGTCGGCCAGCCGCCACCACCCCGTCTCCACCGGCAGCGGCGCGGGATCGAGCAGACAGTCCATCTCGTCCAGACCGAGCTGGCCCGCGGGGTCGGCCTCCTCGCCGGTCGCACCCGCCCACGCCGCGGGGTCCGGCGGCGACAGCGGCCGGTCGAGTAGCTCCTCCAGCATCACAGGCGCCCCATCCACGGATGGAACCTGCCGTCAGGGTCGTAGACCGCGCGAATCTCGTCGAGCCGCGCCAGGTGCGCGTCGGAGACGAACTTCGCCGGGCGGCGGCCCAGGTTCTCGTCGGCCAGCTGGATGCCGCTCGCCTGCGGCGCCATCGCGCGCATGTGGTCCGTCGCCCAGCCGACCATCTCCTCGTCACGCGCCGGGTCGTCCCAGACGCCGTAGAGCGCGAGGTACGTCGTGTCCTCGACGCTGAACGCCATGTCCTCGCGCGGCGGTCCGCCCGCGGGGTCCCAGTTCATCCACAGGACGTGCGACGGCGCCGGCGGCAGCGATTCCGCGATCGCGCGCAGGCCGGGCAGGAGGTCGGAGACCGGCGCGTGCGTCCACATGTTGTCGACCGCGTAGCGGTGCTCGTCCGGATACACCGCGTGCGAGCCCGCGTAGAGGTCCTCCATCGTCACGCGCAGGTTCGGCAGCGCGAGCTTCGCGCGGTCGCGGACCGGACACGTCTCGAGGATCGCGAGGACCTCGTCGGCCTCCTCGTCGCTGTCGGCGAGCACCGGGCCGGTGACCGCGATCTCCGCCTCGCCGTCGGCGTCGCGGTGCAGGAAGCACATGAGCTCCATGGTCCGGGCGACGCGGGGCCCGATCTCCGCCGCCCACGTGAAGACCTCGTCGAGGACATCGAGCGGGTACAGGTACACCGCGTTCGCGACGACCTTCGGGCGGGGATACACGCGCACGTGAAAGCGCGTGACCACGCCGAAGAAGCCCGGGCCCGCACCGCGCGCGGCCCAGTAGAGATCGGCGTGCTGCGTCGGATCGGCCCGGACGAGCTCGCCGGCGGCCGTGACGACGTCGATCGCCTCGACGCTCATGCATGCCGGCCCGTGCACCCGCCCGTTCCAGCCGAAGCCGCCCTGCAGCAGGTAGCCGCCGACGCACACGCCGACGCAGTGCCCGCCGGGGAAGAACAGGTCGTGCGCGGCGAGCTGGCGCAGGAGGTCAGCGGCCTCGCGGCCGGGCTGCACGGTGGCGCGCATTGCGGCGGGATCGACGGTCACGTCGTCGAGCGCGGAGACGTCGAGCAGCATCCCGCCGTCGCGGACGTGGTTGCCCGCCCAGCTGTGGCCGCCGGAGCGCACGCCGATCCGCAGCCCCTCGTCGCGCGCCAGCCGGACCGCGCGGACCGCGTCGTCCTCGGTTGCCGCCTGCACGATGACGTCGGGGAACCGGTCGGGGACGAACGCGTTCCACATCGTCGCGCGGCGTGCGTCCTCGTAGCCGGCATCGCCGCGCCGCAGCAGCCTGCCGTCGAACCCGTGTGCCATCATGCGTTCCACGATACAGAACGGTAGTTCCACAATGCAAGACACGACACCAAGAGGAGGGATCCAGGCCATCGCCCGGGCCGGTCGGGTCCTGCGCGCGCTCGAGGCCGCCCCGGAGGGCCTGACGCTCGCCGCGCTGTCGACCGCGGTCGACCTCCCGAAGTCCACCGTCCACCGCCTGGTCGCCGCGCTCACCGAGGAGGAGCTCGTCACCACCTCCCCCGACGGGGCGATCCGGCTGGGCGGCGGGCTGGTCCGCCTCGGCGCCGCGACGCGGCGGGCACTCCGTCACGACCTGCGGCCCGTCCTCGCGCAGCTGCGCGACGAGGTCGACGAGACGGTCGACCTGTCGGTCCTCGACGGTCCCAGCGTGCGGTTCGTCGACCAGCTCCCGGCCGAGCACCGTCTGCGGGCGGTCTCCGCCGTCGGCGTTGCATTCCCGCTGCACACCACGGCCAACGGGAAGGCGCTGCTCGCGGCGCTCCCGGACGACGCGGTCGCAGCGCTGGTGCCGCGCGACGCCGCCCTCGCGGCCGAACTCGACGAGATCCGCCGCACCGGCATCGCCTTCGACCGCGAGGAGCACACCGAGGGGATCAGCGCCGTCGGCACCGCAGTCCACGACGCCGCCGGGCCGGTCGCCGCGATCTCGATCCCGGTGCCCACAGCGCGCTTCGCCCGCAACGAGGCGCGCTACGTCGCCGCACTGCGCGTTGCAGGCGCCGCCGCATCAGCACGTCTCGGGGGCGCTGCCGGATAGCCTGCGGCGCATGGCTTCCCGCCGCGATCAGATCAAGATGGACGAGGGCGAGGTCCTCGCGTTCCTCGACACCGAGCGCGTGATGATCTGCGCCACCAACGGGCGTGACGGCTTCCCGCACCTCATGCCGCTCTGGTACGTCGTCCGCGACGGCCGCCTGTGGGCGTGGACGTTCGCGAAGTCGCAGAAGGTGAAGAACCTCGAGCGTGACGCGCGCGCGTCCATCCAGGTCGAGGCCGGCGACGGCGAGTACGCCCAGCTACGCGGCGTGATGCTCAAGTGCGACGTGACCGTCCACCACGACACGCCGAAGGTCCTCGAACTGGGCCTGGAGATCTTCCAGCGGTACGCGCCCCCCGGGACCGGCGAGCTCGCCCCCGAGGTCGAGGCGATGGTCGCCAAGCAGGCCGAGAAGCGCGTCGGCCTGGAGTTCGTCGAGCGCGAGCGCGCGACGTGGGACCACCGCAAGCTCGGGGGGACGTACTGATGAAGGGTCTGATCCTCTCGGGTGGGAAGGGCACGCGCCTGCGGCCGATCACGCACACCAGCGCGAAGCAGTTGGTGCCGGTGGCCAACAAGCCGGTGTTGTTCTTCGGGATCGAGGCGATGGCCGACGCGGGGATCACCGAGGTCGGGATCATCATCGCGCCGGAGACCGGCGGTGAGATCCGTGAGGCGTGTGGTGACGGCTCGCAATTCGGGGTGGCGATCACGTACATCGAGCAGGACGAACCGCTCGGGCTCGCGCACGCGGTGCTGACCGCCGAGCCGTTCCTCGGCGATTCGCCGTTCGTGATGTACCTCGGGGACAACCTGCTGCAGGGCGGTATCCGGGACCTCGTCACCGCGTTCGAGGAGGGATCACCGGACGCGTTGATCCTGCTGACCGAGGTCGACGATCCGCAGAGCTTCGGCATCGCGGCGCTCGACGACGCCGGCCAGGTCATCAAGCTCGTCGAGAAGCCCAAGGACCCGCCGTCGAACCTCGCGCTCGTCGGCGTCTACCTCTTCACCCCGCTCATCCACGAGGCCGCCCGGGCGATCAAGCCGTCGGCGCGCGGGGAACTGGAGATCACCGACGCGATCCAGTGGCTGGTCGACACCGGCCACCGCGTCGACCCGCACGTCGTCGTCGGCTGGTGGAAGGACACCGGGCGCCTGGCCGACATGCTCGAGGCCAACCGCCTCATCCTCGACGTCATCGAACCCCGCATCGACGGCGAGCTGATCGACAGCACCGTCGAAGGACGCGTCATCGTCGAACCCGGCGCCCGGCTGGAGAACACCACGGTCCGTGGCCCGGCCGTCATCGCGACCGGCGCGACGCTGTCGGGCGCGTACATCGGCCCGTACACCGCGATCGGCAAGGACTGCGTCATCACCGACAGCGAGGTCGAGCACAGCATCCTGCTCGCCGGCAGCAAGGTGCTGCACCTCGACGGGCGGATGGAATCGTCGCTGCTCGGACGCAACGCCACCATCGACCGCTCCCCGCGCCAGCCGCGCGCCTACCGGTTCATGATCGGCGACAACTCAGACGTCGGCATTCTATGAAGCTGCTGGTCACCGGCGCGGCCGGGATGCTCGGACAGCGCGTGGTCGCCGACGCGGCCGCACGGGAGTGGGACGTGGTCGGGATCGATCTGCCCGACGCCGACCTGACCGACGAGCACGCCGCCCGTGAGGTCATCGCCCGCCACGCCCCCGACGCGATCGTGCACTGCGCGGCGTGGACCGACGTCGACGGCGCCGAGGAGCGTGAGGACGCGGCGCTGAAGGTCAACGCCGACGCGTCGCGGTACGTCGCGCGCGGCGCCCGGCACGTCGACGCGCGGGTCGTCGCGGTCTCGACGGACTACGTCTTCGACGGGTCCTTGACCGGCCGTCCGTACGTCGAGTCCGACCCGACGGCGCCCCTCGGCGCGTACGGGCGCACCAAACTCGCGGGGGAGCTGGTGATCGCCGCTGAGCTCGACGACCACGCGATCGCCCGGACGGCGTGGCTGTTCGGCGCCGGCGGCAAGAACTTCTGCGAGACGATGCTCGGCCTGGCCGCCACCCGCGACCGCGTCGCCGTCGTCACCGACCAGGTCGGCTCGCCGACGTGGACCGGGCACCTGTCCCCCGCGCTGCTCGACCTGGCCGCCAACGACCTGCGCGGCCCGGTGCACACCGCCGGCGGCGGGCAGTGCTCGTGGCACGCGCTGACCGTCGAGCTGTTCACCCTCGCCGGCGTGGACTGCGAGGTCGGCGAGACGACCGCCGCGGAATTCCAGCGCCCCGCGCCGCGCCCGGCGTGGAGCGTCATGGCGACCGAGCGCAGCGACGAGGGCGCGCCGGTCCTGCCACCCTGGCAGGACGGCGTGCGGGGCTTCATCGAGGAAAGGACAGCGCCATGAAGGTGCTCGTGTGTGGCGGGGCCGGGTTCATCGGCTCGAACTTCGTCCGGATCCGCGAGGCGGCCGGTGACGAGATCACCGTGCTGGACAAGCTCACCTACGCCGGACGCCGCGAGAACCTCGAGGGCACCGACGCCGCCGGTCGGTTCATCCACGCCGGCATCGAGGACGCCGACGCGGTCGCCGACGCGATCAAGGGCATGGATGCGGTCGTGAACTTCGCCGCCGAAACACACGTCGACCGGTCGATCGCCGAACCCGACGCGTTCGTCACCACCCACAGCTACGGCACCTGGGTGCTGCTCGAAGCCGCCAAGGCCGCCGACGTCCGCTACGTCCAGGTCTCCACCGACGAGGTGTACGGCAGCATCGAGGAAGGGTCCTTCACCGAGGAATCACCGCTGGCCCCGTCCAGCCCCTACAGCGCGACGAAGACCGGCGCCGACCTGCTCGTGCAGTCCTACTTCCACACCTACGGGATGGAAGCCCTGATCTGCCGCGGGTCGAACAACTACGGGCCCTACCAGTACCCCGAGAAGCTCATCCCGCTGACCATCCTCAACGCTCTGCACGGCGACAAGCTCCCCGTCTACGGCGACGGCAAACAGGTCCGCAACTGGATCCACGCCCAGGACTTCTCCCGCGCGATCGGCACCGTCCTCGACCAGGGCGTCCCCGGCGAGGTCTACAACGCCGGCGGCCCCGACGAGTGCGAGAACATCGACGTCGTCCACAAGATCATCGAGCTCACCGGCAAGACCGACGACCTCATCGAGTACGTCACCGACCGCCCCGGCCACGACCGTCGCTACAGCCTCAGCTCCGACAAGGTCCGCGCGCTGGGCTGGGAACCCAAGTTCCACTTCTTCGAAGGCGGCCTCGAACAGACCGTCAACTGGTACGTCGAACGCCGCGACTGGTGGGAACCCATCCGCAGCGGCGACTACCGCGAGTACTACGAGCGCCAGTACGGCACGAAGCTCGGCTAGTACCGGCGCATTCGCTCAACACCCATCGCGTGCGGCCGACGAACGGGTCGTGCGCGCCCGTTCACAGGTCGTCGGTCTCACGCTGCTCGTCGCGGCGCTCCTCGGCGTGTCCGCACCCGCGGCGCTCGGTGCGGAGTTCGTCTCCGCCGGTGACGGCACGTGGTCGGATCCGTCGACCTGGACGAGCATTCCCGGCGGCGCGCCCGGCCCGACCGACACGGCCGTCATCACCGGAGGCGACACGGTCACGCTCGATGCGTCGGCGACCAGCGCCGGCGTGACCGTCAGCGCCCTCGGGACACTCGACCTCAGCACGCACGGCCTCAGCGTCGCCGGCGACGCCACGCTGGAGAGCACCGCCGCCGTGCAGGGCGGTCCGGGAGCCCTCGTCGTCACGGGCCGGCTGACGGTCTCCGCCGCCACCATCACGAACACGAACATCACCGTCGCCAGCGATGCGGGCAGCACGCCCTCCACGCGCTTCAGCGCCGGCGCGACCTCGACGTGGACCGGCTCGACGCTCAGCCAGGTCGGCGGAGCGTCCGAGTGGCTCGGGCACGTCGCCAACGGCGTGGACCCCAGCTTCGACCACGCCGCCATCACCGTGGCCGGCCACAACGCGATCCCCGGTGGCATGACGCTCAGCGCCTCGTCGCAGAGCGGCACGCTGGCCTTCACCCCACCGGCCGCCGACGCACCCGGCGACGCCGCGCAGCTCGCGCTGGGCGACCTCACGTCCTCCGGCACGCAGACGGTGAGCGTCGACTGGACCGGCTACAGCGCACAGCACGGCGACCGGGCGAACCTCGTGTCGACCACCACCGGGTCCCCGACCGGGCTGACCGCGACCAACACCGCCGCGACGACCTTCACCGCAGACACCGGCATCCTCTTCGCGCGCTTCAGCGACTTCGCCAACAGCGGGTCACCGAGTGTCAGCTCGAACAACGCCGTCAACACCGCTGAGGCCGCAGCGGGCGACGTCCTGACCTGCGATCCGGGCACCTGGACCGAGACGGCGACCTACGCGTACGCGTGGCGCCGCGGCGGCACGGTCGTGTCCGGCCAGACCGCGAGCACGTACACCGTGACCGACGCCGACCTCGGGAAGACCGTGACGTGCGCGGTCACCGCGACGGCCAGCCACGTCTCGCTGAGCGCGGACGCGTCGAACAGCGTGTCGGTCCCGGTGGCGCCGAGCGTGTCCATCGCCGCGCCCGCGGTCATCACGAGCCCGACGGCCACCGTCGGCTACACCCTGGGCGCGGGGACGCGCGTGACGAGCTGTGCGCTCAACGGCCGCGTCCTCTTCAGCTGCGCCAGCCCGATCGCGCTGAGCGACTACCCGAACGGCGCCGCGTCGACCCTGACCGTGAGCGCCCGCAACAGCGTCGGCGCGACGACGACCGCCACCGCGACCCTCAACGTCCGCATCGCACCGACGCTCTCCGTGGACCCGCAGCCCGCCGCTGCGGGCGGGGAGCCGGTGACCCTCGCCATCCGGGCTGATGCCGACGCCGACGTCGCCTGCCGGTACGTCGGCGCGGCCGTGCCGTGCGACCGCGCGGGCGTGACGATCATCGCGCCGCCCGCCGGCCGGACGTTCACCCTGGCCGTCACGGCGACGACGCCGCAGGGATCCACGACGGTCAGCCGCGAGATCACCTCGACGACGGCCCGCCCCTTCCCCTCACCCGTGAGCATCCCCGTGGGCCGCAGCGTGACACTGCCCTCCACGGCGTTCCTCGGACGCGGGCCCGCGTCCGCCGGGTACTCCTGGGACGGCCCGCTGCGCGTCGCGTGGACCGGATCGGCAGCTGACCCGGCGAGCTGGGGCGTGCAGGTCACCGCGCCGAAGACCCCGGGCCGGTACCGCCAGACGCTCTCGTGGTACGCCGAGCCGGGCGCGCTGAACTCGATCACGGCGCAGGTCTTCGACCCCGACACGTCGCCGGCGACGCGCATGGCGGGCGGCGTGACGTCGCGCAAGGCCGCGCTGACCTGCCCGGCGGCGGGGTCCCCGGCCTATCAGTGGTGGGCCGACGACGAGCTGCTCGCCGGGCAGACGAAGCGCGCGCTGCCCGCATCGGCCGTGCCCGCGAACGCATCCGTGTGGTGCACCGCGCGCAACACGACCACCGGTGCGGTCACGGTGCTGCGCGTGCTCGTCGACCGGCGCGCGCGGTTCGCGGCGCTGCCCAAGGGCACGCAGCTGCGGGTCCAGGCCAGCGACGCCGCCAGCGTGCGCGTGATCGCGCGACGCGGCAAGCGGAAGCTGACGACCGTGCGCGCGAAGGTCCGGCGCGGGACGACGTCGGTGCGCGTGCCGAAAGCGGCGACCACGTTTGAGCTGCGGCGCGTGCGCTCCGGCGGGGCGACGAGTCGCCCGCTGACGATCACGCGCCCCTGAGGCACCGCACTAGCATCGAGCGGCATGATGCCGCTCGCCGCCGGCGCCACCCCGGAGTTCCTCCCCGAGATCGCCGCGCTCGTCGTCGGCGGCGCCGTGGTGGCCTACGTCGGCCTGCGGCTCGGCATCGTGCCCATCGTCGCCTTCCTCTTCACAGGCGTGGTGATCGGGCCCAACGCGCTCGGGCTCGTCAGCGACCTCGAGGTCGTCAACGCCGCCGCCGAGGTCGGGGTCTTGCTCCTGCTCTTCACGATCGGGCTCGAGTTCAGCCTCGACCGCCTCAAGGAACTGCGCAGACCGCTGTTCCTCGGCGGCGGGCTGCAGGTCTTCCTCGCGACGTTCGTGACGTTCGGCGTGCTCCTCGCCGCGGGCGTCGATCCGAACGTCGCGCTGTTCAGCGGCCTGCTCGTCTCGCTGTCGTCGACGGCCATCGTGCTGAAGCTTCTCGCCGACCGCGGCGAGGTCGCAGCACCGCACGGCCGGCTCTCGGTCTCGGTCCTGCTCTTTCAGGATCTCGCGGTGGTCGCGATGGTGCTGCTCGTCCCGGTCCTCGGCGAGTCGGGCGGGTCGCCGCTGGACGTCGTCAGCGCGCTGGGCATCGCCGTCGCGATCATCGCCGCGGTGCTCGTGTTCGCTCGCCGGCTGCTGCCGCCAGTGCTCGAGCGTGTCGCCCGCACCTGCTCGCCGGAGCTGTTCCTGCTCACGATCGTCGCGATCTGCATCGGCACGGCGTACGGCACGTCGCTGGCCGGCGTCAGCGTCTCGCTGGGCGCGTTCCTCGCGGGGCTCGTCGTCAGCGAGTCGCGGTACAGCAGCCAGGCGCTCGGGGAGATCCTCCCCCTGCAGATCATCTTCAGCGCGACGTTCTTCGTCTCGATCGGGATGCTCCTCGACCTCGGGTTCCTCGTCGACAACCTCCTGATGGTGCTCGGCGCGGTGCTCGCGCTCTTCGCGGTCAAGCTGCTCACCGCGGGCGCGGCGATCCTGGCGCTGCGAGAACGGATCGGCGTCGCGCTCGCGACCGGCCTGACCCTCGCGCAGGTCGGCGAGTTCTCGTTCGTCCTCGCCACCGCCGGCGCCCTCGAGGGGCTCACCCCGGCCGGCCTCGGCGCCGACGGCACCCAGGGGTTCATCGCCGCGACGGTGCTGCTCATGGCGGCCACGCCGGCGCTGTCCGCACTCGGCGTCCGGCTCGGGGAGCGCATGGCCCCGGAGCCCGACGTCTCCGTCCTCGCGGGCCGTTCCGAGCCCGTCGCGGGGGCGCCCGTGGCCGATGGCATCGCCGGGCACGTCGTCATCGCCGGCTACGGCGAGTGGGCGCGCGGCATCACCCGCGTCCTGCGCGACCACGACGTCCCGCTCGTGGTGACGACGCTCAGCCCGGAGGGCGCGACCGATGCGCACGAGCTCGGGGTTCCCGTCCTGCTGGGCGACCCGGCGCGGATCATGACGCTGAACGAGGCCGGGATCGCCCGGGCGCGCGTGGTCATCGTTCCGGACGACGGCGCGGAGCGCGCGGCCCAGGTCGTCGGTGTCGTGCGCGCACTGGACGCGGACATCGACGTCATCGTCCGGGCGCGCTACGCCGAGGACGAAGGGCCGCTGCTCGCAGCCGGCGCGACGCACGTCGTCACCGAGGAACTGGCCGCCAGCTCACTCCTGCTGACCAAGCTGTTCAAGGCGTTCGGCCGCGAGCTCGGCGACGCGCTCATGGAGGCCAAGGAGGTCGCGCAGTACCACGGACGCCCGGCGCCGCCCCGCGCGGTCCGGGGCACGTCGCACGGCGCGGTCGACACCGAGGCGCCCATCGACGTCGTCCTCGGCGAGGCCGCGTGCGAGCACATCGGGCCGACCGCGTCCGTCGTCCCCGGCAGCGCGGGGTGCGAGGAGTGCCTGCGCCTGGGCGACAGCTGGGTCCACCTGCGCGTGTGCCTGACGTGCGGCCACGTCGGCTGCTGCGACAGCTCACCGAACCGGCATGCGCGGGTGCACTTCGAGCGCGAGGGCCACGAGGTCATGCGCTCGGTGGAGCCCGGGGAAAGCTGGGTCTACTGCTTCGCCGACGACCGGACGCTGCTCGAGCGCAGCGACGACGTCGCTACCCGAACGACGTGACGCGCCAGTTGCTGCCCTGACGGACGAAGCGCATCGTCGCGGTGCGCTCGGCGTCGCCGCTGCCGGTGATGACCCGGGCGGTGGCGTTGGTGCCGTTGACGGTCACCTCGCGGACGTCGAGCGAGAACTGGTCGGCGTCGTCGATCGCCTGACGGACCTTCGCCTCGCAGTCGTCGCCCTGCAGCGGCTCGGCCACGAGCGCGCGGCAGATGCGCGTCGGCTCCTCCTGCTCGGAGGCCTCCTGCAGGTCGGTCACGACGTCGGCGACCTGGGCTTCGGCGCCGGAGAACGAGACCTCGTCGCGCCCCTCGGCGCCGCAGCCGACGGCGAGGGTTGCGAGGCCGGCGATCAGAGCGATGACGACACGCGGGCGGGACACGGCGTGGAGCCTAGTGGACCCGTTGCGCGCGTAGACTCGCGGGATGGCCGACGCCCCATCTCGTGTTCCCCGCGGTCGCCATGCGCCGCCGCGCGAGGTGCGCGAGGGCCTGCAGCGCACGCGGCTCTTCGACGCCGCCGTCCGCGTCTTCAGCCAGGTCGGGTACGCCGACGCCAGCGCGGAGGCCATCAGCCGCGAGGCCGGCATGAGCAAGGCGACGTTCTACGAGCACTTCGCCAACAAGAAGGCCTGCCTGCTCGAGATCATGGACGACGCGTCGCGCATCGCGCTCGAGGAGCTGGTCAAGTCGGCGCGAACGGCCGGAGACGATCCGCTCGAACGCCACCGCGCGGGCCTACGCGCGTTCCTGCGGCTGGTCGCCGAGCGCCCGGAGGTCGGCCGCACGGTGCTCGTGGTGAGCGTCGGCGCAGGGACCGAGGCGCTCGAGCGCCGCGACGTGATTCTCGAGGGGTTCGCGCAGGTGATGTACAACGAGGCGCTCGAGGGCGTCGAGAAGCGCGGTGGCGGCCAGCGCTTTGCCACCGTCGAGGACGCGTTCGCGGTCGTCGGCGCGCTCGTGGAGCTCATGAGCCGGCAGATGCGCACGGGCCGGCCGGACCGCATCGAGGACCTCGAGCCGCTCGCCGAGCGCCTCCTCGCCGGGCTCCTCGTCGACCCCTCCTCGTGAGCGAGGACACGCTCGCCGCGCTGGAGCGCGAGGTGACCGCGTGCCGCGCGTGTCCGCGGCTCGTCGCCTGGCGCGAGCAGGTCGCCGCCGAGAAGCGCGCCGCGTTCGCCGGCGAGGAGTACTGGGGTCGCCCGATCCCCGGCTTCGGCGATCCCGCCGCGCGCGTGCTGCTGCTCGGCCTGGCGCCCGCCGCGCACGGCGCCAACCGGACGGGCCGGGTCTTCACCGGCGACCGCTCAGGCGACTTTCTCTTCGCCGCGCTGCACCGGACCGGCTTCGCGAACCAGCCCACGTCGGTCTCGGCAGACGACGGCCTGGCGCTCACCGACTGCTGGGTGACCGCGGCCGTCCGCTGCGCGCCGCCCGCGAACAAGCCGACGCCCGCCGAACGCGACCGCTGCCTGCCGTGGACGGTGCGCGAGCTGGCGCTGCTCCCGCGCGTGCGCGTCGTGGTGTGCCTGGGCCAGTTCGGCTGGGACGCCGCCCTGCGGCTGCGCACCGCCGCGGGGCATCCGCCGCTGCGCCCCAAGCCGCGGTTCGGCCACGGTGTCCTCGTGGAGGCCGACCCGTGGGCGCTCCTCGGCTGCTTTCACCCCAGCCAGCAGAACACGTTCACGGGCCGGCTGACGCCGCCGATGATCGACGACGTCCTCCGGCACGCGAGCGAGTACGTCAGCCCAGGTTCGTGAACTGCGGCTGGGTCGCGGTGATCGTGCAGGCCGGCGTCGTCGCCGGGTCGGTCTGACACTGGTACAGGCTGAGCACATCGTTCTCGAGGTACGTGATGCTCCCGCTCGGGTCGAACTCGTAGGCCTGGGTGAACTCGCCGGTGGAGGCGATCTGGTCACCCGAGCCCGTGTACGTCGACCGCTGGATCCGCACCGCCCCCGGGCAGCTCCCCGGGTCGCCGATGCAGTAGCGCAGCCACGTGATCCCGCCGTACCCGAACGCGGGCCAGCCGAGTCCGACGTTGCTCTGCCCGCCCTTGGTCTGGTCGAGCACCGTGCTGCCGCTGCTGCCGATCTGGTCGAGGCGCAGCTGCCAGTTCATGAACTGCTCGGTCGTGTACGTCCACCCGAATGCGAGCCGTGACCCGTAGAGCTCGAGCTGTGTCGCGTACGCGCTCGTGTCACCGCGCGAGCCGATGGCCATCTGCGCCGACGGTGTCGAGCTGGAGATGGTCTTCGTGTAGACGTAGCCCTTGTTCGGGTTGCTCGCGTACGTCCGCGCGAAGCCGACCTTGCCCTTCCAGTACGTCGGCCAGTACTGGCTCGCGTTGCTGGCGTTGACCTTCGAGTAGCGGACCTCCTGCCCGCTGCCGAGGTCGAGCTTGTAGATCGCGCAGCCCGTGCCCGTCTGGTAGTCCGGCATGCCCACCTGGTCCCACTGGGGCTCGGTGGTGCAGCGCGAGTACAGCGCGTAGACGCCACCGCTGCTCGTCGGACCGAGATCGACGTCGAACGGCACCCCGCGCGTGGCGACGGGCAGCGGCGTCACGGGGCCACTCCCGGTCCGCGACACGAGCTGGTACTGCCCGTTGCTCGCCGGCTGGCTCCAGACCAGCTGTCCGTTGTATGCAGCGATCGGTGTTGGCGGGGCGACACCGGAGATCGTCGGCGGCAGGCCCTGGGCCTGGGCGGCGACTGGCGCGAGCAGGCTCAGCGCAATGGTCAGGACAGCGGCAGGCAGACGCATACGCAAAGTCTCGTCGATTGGGTGGCGGAACCTTGACAGTCGATGTGTATGCGAGGACTGTTTTGTGTGTAGAACGAAGGGAGGTGGAGATGAGAACGAACATCGAGATCGACGACGGGCTGCTGGAAGCCGCGCGCGCCATCCTCGGCACGCGCACCAAGCGCGAGACCGTCGAGCAGGCGCTGGAGCGCGTCGTCCAGCGCGAGGAGCAGCGCAAGGCCTTCGAACGGCTGCGCGGCATCGGCTGGATCGGGGACCTCGAAGCCGACCGTGCGGACCGGCTGTCGTGATCGTCGCCGATACCAGCGCCTGGATCGGCCACCTCCGCGGGACGGCGACGCCGGCCGCTCGAGCGCTCGGTGTCCTCCTCGGCGGCCCCGAGGACATCGGCCTCACAGATCTCGTGTACGCCGAGCTGCTCGTCGGCGGGGCGGACGACCTCGCCGCCCGCCGCATGGGACGCGACCTCGCGCACTTTCCGATCATCACCCAGATCCCGCTCGACGATCACGTCCTCGCGGCGAAGCTGCGCCGCGACGCCCGCGCGGCAGGAACCCCCGTGCGCGGCATCGTCGACTGCCTCATCGCGGCGGCCTGCATCCGTATGGATCTGCCGCTGCTGCACGACGACCGCGACTTCGACCGGCTCGCCGCCTGCTCACCGCTCCGCGTGGTGACGCTCGCGGACTCATGAGCCGGAGGTCAGCGCTTGCGTGGGCTCGTCTCGGCGCGCCGCAGCCACCCCGAGGGCATCCGCTGCATGGCCTCCAGGATGTCGCGGTACGCGCGCGTGCTGCGCGCGAGCTGCGTCGGCGGGATCTTGTCCGGCGTGTCCTGCGGCGTGTGGTACCACGGGTACGCCATCGTCATGTTCACCGACGGGACGCCACGCTCGACGAACATGCCCTCGAGGTCGGGGTTCGCCCGCGCCAGCGGCTCGGGGGCGGGAATCGACGGGAAGAGCCGGTGCTTGACCGCGACCTGCGCGGTCAAGCCGTAGAGCAGCGCGTTGTCGGAGATGAGCAGCAGCCGCTCCTCGTCCCCGCCGCGACGTACCGGCCGGTCCCCGCCCAGGTCCTCCGCGGCGATGCCGGCGAGATGGTCGAGCGAGCAGAATCCGCTGAGCGTCGCCACCTGCGCGGCGTTCGCCTCGATCCAGTGGCGCACCCCGAGGTGCGGGAAGCCCGTGTCGTGCCCGGTGACCGCGAGGAACGTCATCGGCTTCGGACGGCGATGCCGAGGCCGGGCGGCGAAGTGGTGGGCCAGACCGATGAGCCCGGCGATGCCCGTCGCGTCGTCGAGCGCCCCGTCGAACATGGAGTCGGTGTGGGCGCAGGCGACGATCCCGTCCTTGCCCGTGCGGCTGCCCGGAAGCGTCGCGACCACGTCGTGCGTGACTCCGTCGACGTGCGTGGCGTCGAGGCGATAGCGGATGCGGGCGGTACCGGCGTGCGAGGCGCGGCGCATCATCCCGAAGTCCTTGCGCCCGACGGTGAACGCGGGGATGGGATTCGCGTCGAGCTCGTTGCGCCCCATGCCGATCATCCGCACGAGGTTCCCGGGCGCATCCGAGGTGGCGAACATCGCGACGGCCCCGCGTGCCGCGGCGTTCCAGTAGACGTAGCCGTCGGCGTTGTAGGTGGCGAAGACGTTGAGCAGGACCTTGCCGTCGACGAGCACCGCCTTGCCGCGCAGGTCGTGACGGTCGAGCTCCTTCTGCGTCCCGCTGCCCACGTAGACGAGGTCCGCTTCGCCGGCGGCCGGCCGGGTGTTCCAGATCGGGTGGGTGGCGACCGTACGGGGGAACGCCGCCACCTCCGCGCTGGCCGTGCCGGCCACCAGCTCCACGTCCCATCCAGTGAGCCGCCATTGGCGAAACGGGTACGGGTCGAGCCGGACCTCGAGTCCGGCCGCCCGCAGTCGCTCCGCCACCCACGCGCTCGCACCGTGCTCCGCGTCCGTGCCTGTCCGTCTGGGGCCGAAGGCACAGAGGTCCCGGACGTCTCGGTGCAGGAGGTCGCCACCGAGGGGATCGGCGGCTGCGAACGCCGGCGCGGTGCCGCCGAACATGGCGGCACCGGCAGTGAGCGCGCCTCGATGCAGGAACTGCTTGCGTGTGAGATGGGGCACACCGGGACCGTACGGCGCACTGGTGTGGCGGATGCCAACATCCGCATGGCACCGGATTGTGGGTTTCCACAACTCCCGCTCCATCCGCCGGTCAGCCCGCCTGTGCGACCCGCCGCCACCGTGGCGGCGAGTCGCACCGTCAGCCGGTGATGCGGATGGTCGGCCCGGCGACCGCCGGACCCGCGTTGCCGGCGGCGTCGACCGGGGTCGCGGTCACGGTGTAGGACCCGACGGCGAGCCGCTGCCCGGCGATCCGGCCGTCCCACGCGATGTCGTTCTGGCCGCGCTTCCCGGCGAGGGTGAAGACGCGCTCGGCGCCGCCCGCCACCGGCCGAACGGCGATCCGGACCTGGGCGGCGTCGTCCAGGCCGAAGGCGACCCGTGTGCCGATGCCGAAGTAGGTGTTGTAGAGGCCGACGCGGAAGCTCGTCCGGCGGAACCCGAGCTTCGTGCAGCCGAGCAGCCGGGGCGCGAGCTGGTCGGTCTCCCCCGCCGCGACCCGGACGACGCCCCACTCGGGGCAGTCAGGGCTCACCGAGGGACCGATGGGCGCGAGGCCTCCGCTGGGCTGCAGCGACTGCGTGGCCCAGCGGGCCCCGGTCGCCAGCAGATCGTCTCGACCGTCGGCATCGAGGTCTCCTGCGGGGACGAGCTGGCCGTTGCGGCCGCTCAACGCGGGGCCACCGAACGGGACGGTCGCGTACTGGACGTCGGTGGGCGCCCACCCGCCGGTCGCCCGGCCGAAGATGTACCCGACGCCCGAGGCGAGGTCCTCCAGCCCGTCGCCGTTCAGGTCCCCGACGGGCTCGAAGAACCGCCCTCCGACCGGAGCGGGGAGAGACCGGACCGCCGCGGGGTCGACCGTCACGCTTCCCGCGCGCGCCAGGGACGCGCCGCCGCGCACGAGGACACCGTTACCCGTGCCGCCGGGGAACGCCCGCAGGTCATCGATGCCGTCGCCGTCGACGTCCCCGGCGCGGCCGAGCCGCTGCAGCGGGGCCGTCCCGAGACGGAACGTCGTGACCCGGATGCCGCTCGGTGCAGCAGGATCGACCGACGCCAGCGTGTCATCCGCCGCGACGTCGTCGCGTCCGTCGCCTGTGACGTCACCGACGGCCTGCGTGCGCTGGCGCGTCGCGACGAGCACGCCGTCCTGGCTGGCCTGCCCGCCGCGGACGAGGTACGTCTCGCGCGGGGCGCCGCCGGACGGATCCGGGACCATCACGAGGTAGTCGTCCTTGCCGTCGGCGTCGACGTCGCCGGCGGGGGCGATGTCCTCGAACCCGACGCCGTGCCGGCGGAGGGCGAGGACACGCGGGCCGCCGTCGGCCGCCACGACCGGCGCCGTGCCCGGCCCGCCGAGGATCACCATGGCCCGCCCGCGGGCCACGATGCCGATGTCGTCCCGTCCGTCGCCGTTGACGTCACCGAGCGCACGGACCTTCAGGTTCGTCTGCGCCGAGAAGTCCCCGACCGCGGCGCCGGGCAGGCGCGTGTCGATCCGCTGCGCCGGGATGGACGGCGCGCCCACGTTCACGGACGGCAGCCCGGCGGCCCCGAACACCACGCGGACGAACGAGATGTCGGACTCTCCGATCGCGATGTCGGCGCGCCCGTCTCCGTCGAAGTCCCCCGCGGTCGTGACCGCGTCGACGTTGTAGACGGGGATGGCCGCGCCGTCGATCCCGCTGGCGGACAGCAGCGGCGCACCCATCGCCGGAGCGATGGGGCCGAGCGCGGCGGCAAGCGCCGCGGCGAGAAGGGCGGGACGAAGGTGAGGCATGGTCGGCTCCGGACAGTTGGGCGGGAGCCGGGACCGTAACGAGCATTACGCGACCGTTGGTGAACGTCGTTCGGGCGACCCCAGCACGGTTGCGGCCATCCCCTGGCCGCAACCGCCCGTACCCTGGACAGGTGGCTCTCGACGCGTTCTCCCCGCGGGTCCGTGACTGGTTCACCGACGCGTTCGCCGCACCCACCACGGTGCAGGAGCAGGCCTGGCCGGCGATCGCGTCGGGCGAGCACACGCTCATCAGCGCGCCGACGGGCTCAGGCAAGACGCTGTCCGCGTTCCTCTGGGCGCTCGATCGGCTCCATGTCGACCCGACGCCGAAGGACGCGCCGCGCACGCGCCTGGTCTACGTCTCGCCGCTGAAGGCGCTGAGCTACGACATCGAGCGCAACCTCCGGGCCCCGCTGCGCGGCATCTCCGCGGGCGACCCCGACCGCATGCCGACGGTCGGCATCCGCACCGGCGACACACCGCAGAAGGACCGCGCGGCGATGCGCAAGACGCCGCCGGACATCCTCATCACCACGCCGGAATCGCTCTACCTCCTGCTCACCTCGCAGGCGCAGGCCGGGCTGCGCGACGTCGAGGCGGTGATCATCGACGAGATCCACGCCGTCGCCGGGACGAAGCGCGGCGCCCACCTGGCACTGACGCTCGAACGGCTCGCCGCGATCCAGGAGGACGGCCGCGACTTCCAGCGCATCGGGCTGAGCGCCACGCAGAACCCCCTGGAGGAGGTCGGCCGGTTCATGGTCGGCCCGCGGCGGCAGTGCCGGATCGTCGACTCGGCGCAGCGCAAGGCGCTGGACCTGAAGATCCACGTCCCGGTCGAGTCGATGGTGGAGCCCGACGACGACCCGAACCGCGACCCGCTCGAGCCGCTCGTCGGCGGGGAGGCGACGCGGCGGTCGATCTGGCCGGCGATCTACCCGGAGCTGCTGCGCGAGGTCCACGAGCACCGCTCGACGATCGTCTTCGTCAACAACCGCCGGATGGCGGAGCGGCTCGCGCTGCGGCTGAACGAACTCCACAACGAGGCGTTGCCGGAAGAACGCGCCTACGAGGAGATCGCGCGAGCCCACCACGGGTCCCTCGCGCGCGAGGAACGCACCGTCGTCGAGGAGCAGCTGAAGGCCGGCGAACTGCCGTGCCTCGTGGCGACCTCGTCGCTGGAACTCGGCATCGACATGGGCGCGGTCGACCTGGTCCTCCAGGTCGAATCGCCGAAGTCGGTGTCCCGCGGCCTGCAGCGCATCGGCCGGGCCGGCCACGGCGTCGGAGAGACCGCGAAGGGCCGCATCTTCCCGAAGTTCCGCGCCGACCTCCTGGAGTGTGCGGTCGTCGTCAAGCTCATGCGCGAGGGGCGGATCGAGCCGACCGTCGTCCCGCGCAACCCGGTCGACGTCCTCGCGCAGCAGATCGTCGCGATCTGCGCCGCGGCCGAGCAGACCGACGACACCGTCTCCGTCGACGAGCTCCACGCGCTGGTCACCCGCACCTACACGTACGCGGAGCTGACCCGCACGGTGCTGGAGAACGTCCTCGACATGCTCGACGGCCGCTACCCGTCGCAGGAGTTCGGCGAGCTGCGCGCCCGCATCGTCTGGGACCGGGTGGCGAACACCATCCGCGCGCGCAAGGGCGCCCGCCAGCTCGCCATCGCCAACGCGGGCACGATCCCCGACCGCGGGCTGTACGCCGTGACCCTGCCCGACGGCCGCCGGGTCGGCGAGCTCGACGAGGAGATGGTCTACGAGGCCCGCGCCGGGCAGACGTTCCTCCTCGGCGCGTCGACGTGGCGCATCGAGGAGATCGGCCGCGACCGGGTCATCGTCACCCCCGCCCCGGGCGCTCCGGGTGCGGTGCCGTTCTGGCGCGGCGATTCCGTCGGCCGCCCCCGTGAGCTCGGCGAGGCGATCGGCGCGTTCAGCCGCTGGGCCGTCGAGCAGGACGCCCCGACGCTCATGGCCGAGTACGACCTCGACGCGCTCGCCGCGAAGAACCTCCTCGAGTACCTGCACGAGCAGCAGGACGCCACCCGGGTGCTGCCGAGCGACCGCACCGTCGTCGTCGAGCGCTTCCGCGACGAGATCGGCGACTGGCGGGTCTGCGTGCTCACCCCGTTCGGCGGGCGGGTCCACGCCGCGTGGGCGCTGGCGATCAGCGCGCGCATCCGCGACGAGATCGGCCTGGAGTCCGACGCGATCTACAGCGACGACGGCATCATCGTCCACCTCCCCGACGCGGACGAGCCGCCGGGCGCGGAGTGGTTCATGGTCGAGCCCGACGAGCTGGAGGACATCGTCGTCGGCGAGCTCGGCGGCAGCGCGCTGTTCGGCGCGCGCTTCCGGGAGAACGCGGGGCGCGCCCTGCTCATCCCGCGCGCGTATCCAGGCCGCCGCACCCCGCTGTGGCAGCAGCGCCTGAAGTCGCAGTCGCTGCTGGAGGTCGCGCGCCGCTACGCGGACTTCCCGATCATCCTCGAGACGTACCGCGAGTGCCTGCGCGACGTGCTCGACGTCGACGGCCTGCGCGACATCCTCACCCGGCTGCACAGCCGCGACCTCACGCTCGTGGAGGTCGAGACGTCGATGGCGTCGCCGATGGCGTCGTCGCTGCTCTTCGACTACGTCGCGACGTACATGTACGAGGGCGACACGCCCAATGCCGAACGGCGCGCCGCAGCGCTCTCGCTGGACCGCGACCTGCTCCGCGAGCTGCTCGGCCAGGACGAGCTGCGCGACCTCATCGACCCCGGCGCGCTCGAGCAGGTCGAGAACGACCTGCAGCACCGCAGCGACCGCACGAAGGCCGACACGAGCGACGGCCTCGCCGACGTGCTGCGGCGGCTGGGTGACCTGACCGATGACGAGATCGCGACCCGCGTGACAGCGGGCGTCGACCCGGCCGGGCTGCTGGCGATCCTCGAGCGCGAGCGCCGCGCGATCCGGCTGCGCGTGGCGGGCGAGGAACGCTGGGTCGCCGCCGACGACGCGGGTCTGTACCGCGACGCGCTCGGCGCCGTCCCTCCCGGGGGGCTGCCCGAGGCGTTCGTCGCCGACGTGCCCGACGCGCTACGTCGGCTGGTGCGCAGGTACGCGCGCACGCACGGGCCGTTCACGACCGATGAGGTGCGGGCGCGGTACCGCGTCGATCCGTCCTCGGCGCTGGCGGAGCTGGAGCGCGAGGGCGATGTCGTCCGTGGGGAACTCCGGCCAGGCGGGTCCGAGCGTGAATGGTGCGACCCCGAGGTCCTGCGCCGTCTGCGCCGCGCGTCACTGGCCGCGCTGCGCAAGGAGATCGAACCCGCGGACCAGCGCGCGATCGCGACGTTCCTGCCGTCGTGGCAGGGCGTGGACCGCCATCCGCCGACCGGCGCGGGCGTGGACCGGCTGCGTGAGGTGCTCGTCCCCCTCCAGGGTCTGGCGCTGCCCGCCGAGATCTGGGAACGCGAGGTCCTGCCGCGCCGCTGCGGCGCGTACTCGCCGACGTGGATGGACCAGCTCTGCGCGTCCGGCGAAGTGGTGTGGACCGGCGCGGGTGCCCTGGGGCGGAACTCCGGGCGCGTGGCGCTGTACTTCCGCGACGACGCGGAGGCGATCGGACGGGTTGCTCCACCGCGCGGCACCGAGGAGCCGGCCGATCCGGTGCACGTCGCGCTGCGCGAGCGGCTGACCGCCTCGCCATGCTTCTTCACCGACTTCCTCGCCGAGCTCCCGTTCACGCCCGAGGAGATCCAGGAGGGGCTCTGGGACCTCGTCTGGGCGGGCGAGGCGACCAACGACGCGTTCGCCCCGCTGCGCGCCCCGAAGCTCACGCTGGCCAAGACGCGCAAGGCGGCCGAGAACGCAACCCGGCGCGGGCGCCGGTTCGGCGGACGACGGGGTGGGGCGCAGGCGACGGTGCAGGGCCGCTGGTCGCTGACGTCGACCATCTTCCGCCGCGAAGCCGAGCCCGGCCAGGCGCGCCGCACCATGGCCGAACTGCTGCTCGAGCGCTACGGCCTGGTCACCCGCGAGCAGGTGCTCGCCGAAGGCGTCCCTGGCGGGTTCTCGTCGCTCTACGACGCGTTCGTGGCGCTGGAGACGCTCGGCGTCTGCCGCCGCGGGTACTTCGTCGAGGGCCTGGGTGGCGCGCAGTTCGCCCTGCCGGGCGCGGTCGAACGGCTGCGCGCCGCACGCGAGGCCGCGGACGCCCCGCCGCTGGTGCTGGCCGCCACGGACCCGGCGCAGCCGTACGGCGCCGCGCTGCCGTGGCCCAAGCGCGACGATGACGAGCGGCGGCGACCGTCTCGGACGGCCGGGGCGTACGTCGTCCTCGCAGGCGCCGAGCCGGTCGTCTACGTCGAGCGCGGCGGACGCGGGCTCGCGGTGCTGGTCGCGGCCGACGACCCGCGGCTGCCACGAGCGCTGTCCGCCCTCGCCGATTTCGTGCGTGACCGCCGCACGCTGAAGCTGTCCCTGGAGCGGGTCGACGGTGAGCCGGTGGTCGGCTCTCCCCTCGAGCCGTTGCTCATGGACGTCGGCTTCCGCGGCGGCCCGCGCAAGCTCACGCTCAGCGCATAGCTCGATTGAGTAGCAGGTACCGTCTGGTACCGGTAACATTCGGAGGTGCGGATCGTCCGGGGGGAAGGACGGCCGTCCTGTCTATCCGAAGGGAACTGTCCATGTTCCAGTCGTGCACCCGTCACGTCATCGCCGGCCTGTCCGTGGCCGCGATGCTGTGCATCACCACGCCGACGTCGGCCGCACCGGCAAAGACGACGAAGGCCGCCTCGGCGGCGAAGACCGGCGGCGTGAGCGTGGGGACGCAGACGTCGCCCCGCACCGAGCTCGGCCGCCGCGGCCGCGGCGGCAGCCGCTAGCCGCCACGACGGCGGCGCGGTGGCGAGCGCGCGGCGTTCCCGCTAGTCTGCGCGGATCGGGGTTGTCCGGGGGGATGACCTGGATTCGTCAGGTCCCATTCTGGGGGGAAGCTGCTCCATGCTGCATACGCTCGTCCGCCGCGCCGTGGTTGCCGTGCCGTTCGTCGCGCTGCTCGGCGCCGCCGGCACCGCGCACGCCGCACCGCTGAACGTCACCGGCATCCTCGCGCTCACGCCGCAGGGAGACACGCCCGCACGGACGAGCTCCACTGTCTCGAGCGCCCCGTCCACGTCGGCCGACGGCATGATCACCGCGTACGTCTCGAACGCCGGTGACCTTGCGGCAGACCACCCGGTCGGCACCTCGCAGGTCTACATCCGCGACCGCCGCCGCGGCATCACGCGCCTGATCAGCCGCGCCACAGGCGTCTCGGGCGCCCCCGGCGCCGGCAGCTCCTCGGCGCCGTCCATCAGCGCCGACGGCCGCTACATCGCGTTCGTGACCGCATCGAACAACATCGACACCGAGGACGGCGACGACAACCAGGACGTCTTCGTCCGCGACATCTCGACGAACGTCACGCGGCTCATCAGCCGCGGCACGGCCAACGGCGCCGCGAACGGCACGTCGAACCAGCCGTCGATCAGCCCGGACGGCCGCTACGTCGCCTTCAGCAGCAACGCGAACAACCTCGCCACCGGCGACTCGGACGGCACGAAGGACGTCTACGTCCACGACCGGGTGACGCGCGACTCCAGGCTCGTGAGCATCGGCCTCGACGGCCTGCCCGCGCTCGGCGACTCGACCCGCCCCGACATCAGCATCACCGGCGGGGCCGTCGCGTACGAGTCGACAGCGTCGAACCTCGCGCCGGGCGACGCGCTGCTGCTCAGCGACGTCTTCGTCTTCGACGTCAAGAAGCTCACGACCCAGCTCGTCAGCCGCCAGACCGGTGTCGACGGCGGCGCGGGCCTGGGCGGCTCGTTCAACCCGTCGATCAGCGCCGACGGCCGCTACGTCGCCTTCGAGTCCGACGCCGACCTCGCAGGGGGCGCCCTGCTCACCCGCGACATCTACGTCCGCGACCGCACCACGAACGAGACCGAGCTCGTCAGCCGCCAGAGCGGTCCCGCTGGACCGGCCGCGAACGGCACGTCCGACGAGCCGGACATCTCGCCCGATGGCGGCTTCGTCGCCTTCCGCTCCATCGCGAACAACCTGAGCAGCCAGGACGCCGACCCGACTGGCGACGTCTTCGTCCGCGACCTCTCCGACGGCGCCCTGTCGCTGGTCAGCCGTGCGAAGGACGGCCCGGCCGCCGACGGCTCGTCGTCCGAGCCGTCGATCACGGCAGCCGCCGGTGCGGTGGTGTTCGCCTCCCGCGCGACGAACCTCACGTCGCCCGCGCCGACCGGCGCGAGCAACATCTACAGCACCGCGCTGCGCGGCACGCTCACCGTCGTCGGCACCGAGCCGCCGAAGGTCAACGCCGGCCTGTCGCGTTTCGACACCGACGTGAGCTGCAACATCATGTGCGTGGTCTGGGCGACGGGCAAGATCACCGTCACGGACGCGAACGGTGTGAGCTACAGCCGCAACGCCGCGGGCTACGGCGCGCAGGCGATCAGCGCGGGGACGACCCGGAACGTCGCCGTCTACCTGCTGCCGAACACCGTCACGTGGCTGAAGCGTGAGCTCGCGGCGGGCAAGACCGCGGCGGTCGAGATCAAGCTCGAGGGCTTCGGCATGCGCGGCGAGAAGGCCACGGGCTACTCCCGCGGCCCGGTCACGCTGCCGCCCCCGCCGGCGCCCCCGGCGACCTGAGCGACGTGCAGGCCGCCGGCGAGCCGGAGATCCGCGCCGCCGGCGGAGTCGTCATCGATGAGAGCGGCCGGGTGCTCGTGGTGCACCGGCCGCGCTACGACGACTGGTCGCTGCCGAAGGGCAAGCTCGACCCCGGCGAGAGCTGGGAGGACGCCGCGCTGCGCGAGGTCGAGGAGGAGACCGGCGTGCGCTGCGAGCTCGGCAGGCAGCTGCCGCCCGTGCGCTACGAGGTCAAGGGCCGCCTGAAGGAGGTCCGCTGGTGGGTCATGCGACCCGTCGGCCAGGCGCCGCCGGAAGAACGCGACGACGAGGTCGACGAGCTGCAGTGGCTGGCCCCCGCCACCGCCGCCGAGCGCATGACGTACGGGCCCGACGCGGACCTCATCCGCGCCGCTACGGCCGCTTGACGCCCGGGTTCAGCAGACCCTTCGGGTCCAGCGCCCGCTTCACCGCCTCGTGGGCCGCCACGGCCGCCGGCGCCCACTGCTCGCGCAGCTGCCCCGCCTTGAGCCGGCCGATCCCGTGCTCGCCGCTCACCGTCCCGCCCAGGCGGCGCGCCAGCGCGAAGAGGTCCTGTGCCGCGGCATCGGCCCGCGCGCGCTGCGCGGGATCGGCAGCGTCGAGCAGGAACGTGGAGTGCAGGTTGCCGTCGCCCGCATGGCCCCAGCTGCAGGCGTCGAGCTCGTGGCGCGCCCCGATCGACCGGGTCTCCTCGATCGCCTCCGCCAGCCGGTCGGCGGGCACCGCGAGGTCCTCGGAGAGCTTGCCCCCGCGCTGCGCGATGACGGCCAGGCCGATCCCGTCGCGCCAGCGCCACAGCGCCTCGCGTTCGGTGCGCGACGCGAACTCCGCGACCGCCAGGACGCCGTCGCCGCCCATCAGCGCCTCGCGCAGCGTGTCGTGGTCGCGCGCGACCTGCACGGCGTCGCCTTCGATGTCGGCGAGCAGGAGGACGCCTCCGAACGGGACGGACAGCGGCGCCCCGGCGGCCGCGGCCGCCACCGCGCCGTCGTCGAGGAACTCCAAGGCGGCCGGGACCATGCCGCACGTCAGCGCCCGCTCCATCGCAGCGCCGGCCGCGGTGGCGCTCTCACACGCCACCGCCAGGGACGACGACGCCTCCGGCGCGGGCACCAGCCGCAGCCACGCGCCCGTGATGACGCCGAGCGTCCCCTCGCTGCCGACGAGCAGCGACACGAGGTCGTAGCCCGCGACGTCCTTGCGGACCGGTCCGCCCAGGCGCACGAGCTCGCCGGGCGCGAGCACCACGTCGAGTCCCAGCACCCACGCGCCCGTCACGCCATGCTTGAGCGCGTGCGGCCCGCCCGCGTTCGTCGCGAGGTTCCCGCCGATCTGCGAGCTCTCCGCCGCCCCCGGGTCCACCGGGTAGTAGAGCCCCTCCTCGCGTGCCCGCCGCGCGACCGTCGCCGTCGTCACGCCCGCATCGACCTCGATGCGCCACCAGGGCGGGTCGATCTCCCGCACGCGATGCAGCCGCTCCAGGCCCAGTACGATTCCGCCGTCAGGAACCGCGCCGCCGGCCCAGCCGGTCCCGCCGCCGCGCGGGGTGATCGACACGTCGTGGTCGTAGCACCAGGCGACGACGGCGGCGACCTCGTCCGGCGTCCCGGGGAGCACGACCGCGTCAGCGCGGCCTCGCAGGCCGGACCACTCCGTGGCGTCGGCGAGGTCCGCGGCGCCCGGCGCGCGCACGTTGGTCGCGCCGACGATGGCCTCAAGCTCAGGCTGCACGGCCTGAGCCTACGCGTCACCTCCGGACGTCGTGGCTGGGCATGAGCACCCGACCGGGATCCACCGCATCGGCGATCTCCCAGAGCGTCCCGACCGCCGTCCGGCCGAACGCCTGCTCGGGGCGGACCGGCGCCTCGGCGAAGTTCAGATACGGGCGGCCGGTCGACCAGGCGGAGAGGGCGCCCATCACCGCGTCGAGCTCGGCGCTGATCCACTCCGCGCCGACCCCGCCGCCGGGAACGCCAATGGCGTAGGCGGCGAAGGCACCGGGAATCGCACCGAGCGCACCCGCCCCCTCAGTTGGCGTCGCGAGCGCACCCCCGAGCTGGCGCAGCTCGAGACCCACGAGCGCGGTGTCGGCACCGGCGCCAAGACGACTCGTGATCGCGTCGATCCCGCCGTCCGGAAGGTCGGCGAGCACCTGGCCCGCGCCGATGCCGGGTACCGGTCCCTCCGGATCGCCGTGCAGGTGCAGGAGTACCGACGGATCACCGGTCGCGACGGTGTCGAGCTCGGGCCCGAGCTCGCGCAGCGGGGCCAGGTGCGCCTCGGTCTCCTCTTCTCCCAGGAGGCTGGCGACCTCGACAAGCACCATCGCCCGCCCGCGGACGGGCGCCGGGACCTCGTCGAGCGGCGGGAACCGCAGGATGCGCCCGACCGTCGTGATGTCCCGCGGGAGCTGCGGGCAGAGATCGCGCCAGCGGCGCAGCACGGCGGGCGCGCGCTCGATCGGCCACATGAGCGCGCCCGCGGTCACCTCCTCGACCGCGAACAGGGCGAACTCGATCGCGGTCACGACCCCGAAGCTCCCACCGCCGCCGCGGAGCGCCCAGAAGAGGCGCGGCTCATCGGTCGCGGTCGTGCGGACGCGGCGCCCGTCGGGCAGCACGACCTCGATCGCGCTGACGTGCGAGCAGGCGAGCCCGTGCCGTCGAGCGAGCCACCCGAGCCCGCCGCCGAGCGTGTAGCCGACGACGCCGACATCCGGCGCGCTGCCGTGGAGCGCGACGAGGCCATGCGGCGCGGCGGCTTGCGCGACCTCGAGCCAGAGCGACCCCGCTTCGGCGCGAGCGGTGCGGCGCTGCGCGTCGATGGTCACCCCGCGCATCGCGGACGTCCGCAGCAGGAGTGCCCCGGCCAGATCGCCGCCGCGCGCGGCGGCGCCATGGCCGGTGCCCTGCACAGCGACGCGCAGCCCGGCGCCGGCGGCGAATCGCAGCGTCGCGGCGACGTCGCCCGCGTCGACGGGCTCGACGACGAGCTCCGGGTGCTGGTCGACCGACAGGTTCCAGGCGCGGCGTGCGTCGTCCCATCCGGAATCCCCGGGCCGGTGGACGGCGCCGCGGACGTGCATCAGGTCGTGAGTGGCAGGAGTGGCGGTGGTGGTCATGCGATGGACTGTGCGGACCGCAGGCGCGCAAGAGAAACAGCGATCCGATGCCACACTCACCACGGATGGTGGTCAATCGCCTACGCTGCGCTGCATGGACGTCGAGCTGCGGCACCTGCGGGCCTTCGTCGCCGTCGCGGAGGAGCTGAGCTTCACACGCGCGGCTGTGCGGCTGCACCTCGTCCAGCAGGCGCTCAGCGCGCAGATCGGCCAGCTCGAGGAGCGGCTCGGCGTGCAGGTCGTCGAGCGGACGACGCGGCGGGTCGCACTGACCGACGCCGGGCGGGAGCTCTACCCCAGGGCCGTGGCGATCCTCGCCGCGGTGGAGGAGGCCGAGCGCGCGACACGGGCCGCGGCCACCGAGCGGGTCGAAGTCGTGCTCGGGTTCGTCGCGCCCCTCGACGTCGGTGCGATGCAACCCGTCCTGCGCCGGCTCGCCGAGGACGAGCCGGGCATCGAGGTCACCGTCCGCTTCGCCGATCTGCTCGACCCGAGCGGCGGGCTGCGCCGCGGCGAGTCCGATGTCGCCAAGGTCTACGGGCCGTTCGACACCACGGGGCTCGAGCTCCTCCCGCTGTGGACGGAGCCGCGCGGCGTCGCGGTCGGCGCGACGCACCCATTCGCCGCACGCGACGCGATCACGATCGACGAGCTCGTCGCCGAGCCGACGTTCGACTTTCCCACCTCGGACCCCCTCTGGCGCGAGTTCTGGACCGCGACCGCCCACCGGCGCGGCCGCCCGCCGCTCATCGCCGCGCAGTACCGCTCCCTCGACGCGCTGCTCGAAGCCGTCCGTGCCGGCCTCGGTGTCCATCTCATGACGCGACCGCTCGTGCGCTCGACGTCCGGGATCACCTGGGTGCCCGTCGAGGGCCTCGAGCCGCTCGAGCACTTCCTCGCCTGGCGGGCCGGCGACGAGCGACCGGGCGTCGCCGCGCTCGCGGCGGCCGCCCGCGCCGTGGCCGATGATCTCGCCGGCGCGGCGCCCTCGTAGCCTGGAACCGATGCCCGAGGGCGACACCATCCACTACGCCGCGAACCGCATCCGGCCGCTGCTGGAGGGTCTGGTGCCGGAGATCACGCTCGTGCACCGGCGCTTCACGGCCGACCGCTGGGCCGACCGGCTCGCGGGGCGCACGGTCACGAGCGTCGACGCGCGCGGCAAGCACCTCTTCCTGCGCTTCGAGGGCGGATTCGTGCTGCACTCCCACCTGCGGATGACCGGCGCGTGGGGCACCTACACGGATGGACGGAAGTGGCACCGTGGTCGCCACCGCGCCTGGCTGGCGCTGCGCACCGACCGCGGCGAGATCGTCCAGTTCGACGGCCCCGTCCTCGAGCTCATGACCGACGCGCGCGCCCGGGCGGACCGCCGCATCGCGGGTCTCGGCCCGGACATCATCAGCGACAGCTTCGATGAGGAGGTCGCGCTGCGGCGCATCCGCGGCGACGACCAGACCCGCACGTTCGGCGACGCCCTCTTAGACCAGCGCAGCGTCGCCGGCATCGGCAACATCTGGAAGTGCGAGAGCTGCTTCGACGCCCAGGTCGACCCGTGGCGGCGCACGGCGGAGGTCGGCGACGACGAGGTGCGCGCGGTCCTGCGCGCCGCGCGCCCACGGATGCGCAACTCCGCCGCGCACGGGCACCGCGTCGAGCCCCACCACGTCTACGGGCGCGACGGCCGCCCCTGCACGCGCTGCGGCACCATCGTCCATCGCCGCGGGCAGGGCGACGACAACCGGCCGACGTTCTGGTGCACGGGGTGCCAGACATGAGGCGCGTCGGCCACAAGGGCGCGGACCTCATCGCCCCCGGGAACACGTTCGCGTCCTTCCAGGCGGCGCTGGCGGCCGACGTCGACATGATCGAGTTCGACGTGCTGCCCGAGCACCTGGACGGCACCGGCGAGCTGTGGCTGGCCCACGACTACGAGGACGCGGCCTCACGCACCCCGCACACCCTGGAGGAGGGCCTCGCGCACTTCGCCGACGCGGCGTACGACGGCATCGAGCTCGACGTCGACATGAAGCTGCCCGGCTACGAGCGGGAGGTCGTCGAGGCGCTGCGCCGCCACAGCCTCATCGACCGCACGCTCATCTCCACGATGGAGCTGGTGAGCATCGACCGCATCCGGGCGCTCGAACCGCGGGTGCGGGTCGGTCTGTCGGTCCCCAAGCTGCGCAAGGACCCGATGAAGCGCCCCCACACCGCCGTCCTCGCCTTCGCGGGCGCCGCGGTCATCCGGCGGCTCGGGCCCATCCGCGCCGGCCGCCTCGTGCGCGAGGGCCGGATCGACGCGCTCATGGCCCACTGGCGCCTCGTCACCCCCGCGCTGGTCCGCGCCGTGCACGACGCGGGCGGTGAGCTCTACGTCTGGACGGTCGACGAGCAGCCGCGCATCGAGGCGCTGCGCGTCATGGGTGTGGCGGGCGTCATCACGAACGACCCGCGGTTGTTCGGCGAGCGGCCGGCGGGCGCTACTGCTGGATGAGGCACTCGGCGGCGCTGAACCCCTTGGGGTCCGCGCCGGCGGAGGACGTGTGGCCGGCCGTGGTGCGCCGCACCGCGCGCTTGATGACCTTCTTGCCGCGCCGCCACTCGTAGCTGACCCGGCCGCGCAGCAGGATGTTCCCCGCCGCCGCCGAGAACTCGAACGACCGCCCGGACTGCCGCGCGACGAACCGGCCCGAGCCCACGGAGATCCAGCCGGAGTCGCCGCCCTTGCGCACCGTCTTCCACTCCTCGTCGCGCGCGACGTAGTACTCGACGCGGAACCGCAGGTACATCTTGACCTTGCTGTCGCCGGTGCCGGGCATCGACGCGCGCAGGCCGATGGTGTCGGGGTTCTTCGCCGTGTCGCAGACGTTGACGGTCGCCCACAGCCGGTCCTTGGACTGGGCGTGCGCCGTGCTGCCGGGCAAGGCCAGGGCGGCGACGAGGAAGATGGGTGTGATGAGCGCGCGTGTCATGCGTAGTGCGGGCATGGGCGAGACGGTGACGATGGACCCTCCAACTATGCAACCACCCTCAGCGGGCTTCGATGCGCTGTACCGGTCGTGCGTGGGCGATCTCTTCGCGTACGTACGGACGATGCTGCGCGACGACAGTGTCGCTGAAGACGTGACGGCGCTCGCGTTCGAGCGGGCGTTCCGGCGGCGGGACCGCTACGACGCCGCCCGCGGAACCGAGCGCGCGTGGCTGTTCGGGATCGCGCGCAACGCGGCGCTGGACGAGCTGCGCAAGCGCGGCCGCACCACGCCGCTGGAGCACGACGTCGCCGGGGAGACCCCGATCGGCGACCCCGTCGCCCACGTCGAGCGCGCCGCCCGCCGGGCCGAGATCCGTGCGGCGATGGAACGCCTGAGCGCCCGCGACCGGGAGCTGATCGCCCTGAAGTTCTTCGCGGGGCTGGACAACGCCGAGCTCGCCGAGGTGCTCGGCGTGAGTGAGAGCAACGCCGGAACGAAGCTGCACCGGGCCATGACGAAGCTGAGGAGCGCGTGCGATGTCACTGCGTAGGAACCGACTGGACGACACCGCCGTGGCGGAGCTGGATGCCCTGGATGCCGCGCTGCGCGGCGACGACGTCGCGCCTGAGCACGCCGACCTGGCGGCGCTCGTCACCGATGTGCGCGAGACCGCGCCGCAGGCGACGCCCGCGTTCCTGGCCGAGCTGGATGCCCGGGTGCGGGAGGGCTTCCCGCCGCGGGACGAGGCGCCGGCCGCCGCGCCACGCCCGAAGCGTCCCCGCAGGCGCCTGCTCTTCGGCGGCGGCGCGATTGCGGTGTCCGCGGCCATCGCGGTCGCCGTGGTGGGGATCGTGGGCAACGGAGACGACCCGCGGACGGACTCCGGGTTCGAGCGCTTCTCCACGAGCGAATCCGCACCACCGGCCGCGCTCGAGTCCGCTCCGGCGCCCGACGCGGCGGCGGGTGCCGTGGCGCCGAGCCCGGTTCCGCCCGCCGACGAGGATGCGGCGGAGTCGCGCCAGCAGCGCAGCGTCGAGCGCAGCGCATCCCTCGACCTGACCGTCCCCGCCGACGAGGTCCAGTCGACCGCCGACGCCGTGGTGCGGACGACCGACCGCGTGGACGGCATCGTGCAGACCTCGTCGATCAACGTCGGCAAGGGCACGCCCGGCGAGGCGCGGTTCGAGCTGCGTGTCCCCAGCGCCAAGCTCGACGACGCGCTGGCGGCCTACTCGAAGCTCGGCAGTGTCGCGAACCGCACCCAGGACGCTCAGGACATCACTGGCACCGTCGTGAGCGCCGAGGACCGGCTGTCCGACGCGCGCGCCGAACGCCGGGGTCTCCTGCGGGCGCTCGGGCAGGCCGACACGCGGCGCGAGGTCGAGTCCCTGCGCGCGCGGCTGCGGATCGTCCGCCAGGACATCGCCCGGGCCGAGGCGCAGCTGCGCCAGGCTCGCACCCGCGCCGACCTCGCCACGGTGGCGGTCACCGTGCGCGGCGACGGCGGAAAGACCACCGGCTCCGCCGACGACGACAGCGGCTGGTCCGTCGGCGACGCAGCGGGCGACGCAGGACGCCTCCTCGAGGTCGTCGCCGGCGCCCTGATCGTCGGCGCAGCGGCGATTCTGCCCCTGCTCGCGCTGGCCCTCGGCGGAGCCGCGCTGGCCCGTGTCCTGGTCCGTCGCCGCCGCGAGCGAGGCCTCGACGCAGCCTGAACAGCCCGGAACAAGGTGCATGACCCCGCCGTGCGAGCGGGGTCGTGTGGTATTCCATGAGGCATGTCCACCGCCGAGGACGCGGTGCGGCTACTGGCACGGGTGCCGGTCTTCGAGACCCTGGGGAGCGACGATCTCGCTCGGGTCGCGGCGGTCGCCGTCCCGCGCCGGTTCGCCGCCAACCAGATCATCTTCCGCGAGGGAGACGCCAGCGACACGTGTTACATCGTGCGCTCCGGCCACGCGCGCGCGGTCCGCGAGCACGCGGACGGCCGCACGATCACGCTCGCGCACTTCGGCCCCGGCGACTTCTTCGGCGAGCTGGCGATGTTCGACTCCGAGCGCCGCTCGGCGACGCTGGAGTCCCTCGACGCGCTGGAGGCCGTCGCCATCACGGGCGACGACATGCGGCGCCTGCTGCGCGAGCACCCGGACATCTCGATGAAGCTCGTCATGGCGCTCGGCCGCCGTCTGCGCGAGGCGAACGAGCGCCTGTCGCGCCAGTCCTTCCAGACGGTCCAGAGCCGCGTGGCGACCGTCCTGAGCCAGCTCGTCAGCCGCGCGCGCGACGAGGCGCCCAGCGTGAACGGCAACGAGGACGACATCCTGCTGGTCATCACCCAGTCGGACATCGCACAGCTCGCCGGGTCCTCGCGCGAGTCCGCCAGCCGGTTCCTCGCGGTGCTCGAACGCGCGGGCGTCATCACCCAGGGTCGCGGCAAGATCACGGTCCACGACCCGTCGGCGCTGCAGCGCTACGTCTACTGAGCCTGTGGCGCTGAGTGAGTTCAGCGCCGGGGGCGTCGTGATCAACGACCGCGGCGAGACGATCGTGATCGTCCCCACCCGTCGCGCCGCCGACGGATCGCAGGTGCTCGCGCTGCCGAAGGGCCACCCGGACGGCGACGAGTCCGCCGCCGACGCCGCGCTGCGCGAGGTCCGTGAGGAGACCGGCGTTGAAGCGGAGGTCGTCGACCGGCTCGGCGAGGTCAAGTACTGGTACCAGCGCGACGGCCAGCGGGTCGCGAAGGTCGTGGCGTTCTTCCTGCTGCGCTATGTCTCGGGGTCGCTCGAGGACCACGATCACGAAGTCGAGGTGGCCCGCTGGATGCCCCTCGAGGACGCCGCGCGGGAGCTCAGCTACGCCGGCGAGCGAGACATGGCGGCGAGGGCGGCGTCGTGGAACGCCGCTGACCGATAATCTCCACGCGCTCCCATGCAGGTCCTCAACTTCTACTCCACCATCTTCGCCGACCAGCTGAAGCGTGGCCGTAAGACGGCCACGATCCGGCTCGGGGACAAGTCGCACAAGTACCGCAAGAACCAAGCGGTCATGGTGACGATCGGCTACCAGCACTCGCCCCGCGAGAAGATCTTTGACGCGGTCATCGACCAGGTCGAGGTCAAGCGCGTGAAGGACCTGTCCCCGCGCGACGTCGAACACGACAACCCGGAGTTCCGGCGCGTCGAGGAGATGGTCCACTTCCTCGAGCAGATCTACGGCAAGCCCGTGTCGATGGACGACACGGTCACCGTCGTGCGCTTCAGCCAGATCATCGAGAATCCGCCCGAGGTCACGGATCGTCTCCGTGGCATCGGGGGGGCGCAAAACTAGCCGCATCCTGCGGCCTGCGGCCTTGGATGCGGCCGGAGGAACTCGCTGCGCTCCTTCCTCCGCCTCAGGCGTCGATCGCCACCGTCACCCGGCCCGTGAACCCGCTCGCCAGCGCGCTCCCGCGCCGCGACAGCGCGACCACCGAGCCTGAGCCTTTGTCCGCGTAGATGCTGTCGGCCGAGTTGCGCGTCCGCGTCCCGGACTTCCTGTAGCCCGACAGCTGCATGACCTTGTCCGAGGTCGCGTCTCGGAAGAACAGCTGGCCGGTGTGCGCGACCGACCCGCCCGAGTACGTCGCGCTGCTGACCTGCCCGCCCACGTGGCACTTCAGGTGGATGTGGATCGCGCGACCCGGGTACCAGCCGGGGTAGATGGTCCGGAACGCGGCCACCCCGTCCTCGCCGGAGACCTGTAGGCCACGCAGGTAGGTCTTCCCCGCGGTCCCCTCCGCCGAGAACCCCGAGTACGTCCCGCCCGCGTCGGCGTGCCAGATCTCCACTGCCACGTCATCCATCGCCTTGCAGGTCGAGCTGTCGATGACCTTCACGCGCAGGTCCAGCCGGATGCCGGACTTGCCCTCCGTGATGTTCTTTCTGACCTTCAGGAGGTCGAGGTAGTAGGGCCCCTCGGTCAGC
This sequence comes from Solirubrobacteraceae bacterium, assembly GCA_016463765.1. Classification (GTDB taxonomy): domain Bacteria; phylum Actinomycetota; class Thermoleophilia; order Solirubrobacterales; family Solirubrobacteraceae; genus Svornostia. The sequence continues at coordinate 101,496 of JAEMQS010000003.1, forward strand.
TCGGGCGTGAGCGTGCACGCCGTCGCCGGGAACGCCTCCTCGGCCGGGACCACCGTGCCGGCGGCGAGGCCGAGGCCCGGGAGTGCAAGACCGCCCGCGCCGAGGCGACGCAGGGCCGTGCGGCGTGTGATCCCGCCAGGCTGGTCGGGTGAGGACATCGTCATCGCTCCTTCGTCGTGGTCGGGGCACCATCGACGCTGCGGATGGGCGCCGTGCGAGGAGTTCCTGAGAGCCTGCTTGGAGCGCGATCGCCTCTCAGGGAACGCTCGGCGGCACCCGAGGGGCGCCCCACGACCATCGTGCACCTTCCCTGCTGTTCCCACCCCCAGCAGGAGGTCCCACATGCAGATCCGCCACCGTGCCCTGGCCGCCCTCGCCGCGACCGGCGTGCTCGCCGCCGGCGCAGTCGGCTGCGGCAGCGACGACAACCGGACCGATGCCGGCGCCGCCACCCCGGCCGCGGCGGCGACCCAGGGCGCTCCAGCCCAGGGCGCCGCGCCCGATGTGAGCACGCTCGCGAGCGCGCTCGGGGTCACCGAGGAGAAGCTCCAGCGCGCCATGGAGTCGACGCGCCCGTCCGACCCGTCGTCCGGTCCGCCGGCCCAAGGCGACATGGCGGCGGACCTCGCCGAGGCCCTCGGGATCGACGCCGAGAAGGTGCAGGACGCCCTGAGCGCGACCATGCCGGCGCCGCCCGCCGCCGACGCCACTGCCTCCTGACTTCTGTGCCCGCCCGCCCGGCGATTTGTCGGGCGGCGCGTCAACGTCCTTCAGAATGGGTGGTCGATGGCCGACTTCCCGGACATGCACGGATCCCCCGAGCCCGAGCCTGAACTCGTCGAACTCGAGGTCGATGGCCTCGGGACGCTCCGGGGCAGGGTCGACGGCATCGAAGGCGGCTTTGCCTCGATCGTCCTCGACGGTGAGCTCTCCGGGTGGTCGCTGCACGGACACGACGCGCGCCTCGTGCATTTGGCGAGCGGACTAAAACTCGAGGGCACGCTTCGTGCGGCAGGCGACCAGCGTAAGGTCGAACTCGTGGTGCATGAACCCCACCGGCGTTCCTGGACCCGGGCCGACGCCCGCCTGGCGACGCTGCTCGTCCCGGACGAGCTCGGGATGCTGTGGCGCGCCGAGACGCGCAACGTCGCGGCCGGCGGGATGCTCATCGCCGGCGCGTCCGATCTCGAGGAGAACCAGTCGCTGCACATCTACGTGCATCTCGAGGACGGCGACGTCGACGCCCGCGGCCGGGTCGTGCGGGTCGAGGAGCCCGACGTCCATGCGGTCGCCTTCGAGGCGATCTCGGGCCCGGACCGCCTGCGGATCCACCGCGAGGTCCTCCGCGCGCGCATCGCCGAGCTGAAGGACGACGAAGCCGCGTAGCTGATCTCAGTCTCAGTGACTGAGATCCCTCCAAATTGGCACTCTTTTCGTCCGAGTGCCAGCGAAACGGGTTGACGGCCTCCGCGCGTCCGCTATCGTGGCGCAGCAACGGACTGGCACTCTCCCTATGCGAGTGCCAGCCTGGGTCCCACAACACCCCCTTTCGGAGGTACCTGCATGGCCACGAAGCTCAAGCCGATCGGCGATCGCCTGATCGTGCGCGCCATTGATGAGGAAGAGAAGACGGCCTCCGGCCTCGTTCTTCCTGACACCGCCAAGGAGAAGCCCCAGAAGGGCGAGGTCATCGCCGTCGGCGACGGCCGCTTCGACGAGGACGGCGACAAGCGCATCCCGCTCGACGTCAGCAAGGGCGACACCGTCCTCTACAGCAAGTACGGCGGCACCGAGATCAAGGTCGACGGCGAGGACCTCCTGGTCCTGCGCGAGTCGGACGTCCTGGCGAAGATCGAGTCCTAGGAGAACTGGACACACATGGCTCACAAGGAACTCAAGTACAACACCGACGCGCGCAAGGCCCTCGAGGCCGGTGTCGACGCCGTCGCCAATGCCGTCAAGGTCACGCTCGGTCCGAAGGGCCGCTACGTCGTCCTCGACAAGAAGTTCGGCGCGCCGACCATCACGAACGATGGTGTGACCATCGCGCGTGAGATCGAGGTCGAAGACGTCTTCGAGAACCAGGGCGCCCAGCTCGTCCGCGAGGTCGCCACGGCGACCAACGACGTCGCCGGCGACGGCACCACGACCGCGACGGTGCTCGCCCAGGCGATCGTTCGTCAGGGTCTGAAGAACGTCACGGCGGGCGCCAACCCGCTCGCGCTCAAGCGCGGCATCGAGCAGGCCGTCAACGCGGTCGTCGAGAACATCGGCAAGCAGGCCAAGACCGTCGGCGGCAAGGATCAGATCGCCCGCGTGGCGACCATCTCCGCCGGTGACGAGGAGATCGGTGACGTCATCGCCGACGCCATCGAGAAGGTCGGCAAGGACGGCGTCGTGAACGTCGAGGAGGGCCAGACCTTCGGCCTTGAGCTCGAGTTCACGGAGGGCATGCAGTTCGACAAGGGCTACATCTCGCCCTACATGGTCACCGACCAGGACCGCATGGAGGCCGTGCTCGAGGATCCGTACATCCTCATCGCGAACTCCAAGATCGGTTCCGTCCGCGACGTGCTGCCGGTCCTCGAGGCCGTCATCCAGTCCGGCAAGCCGCTCCTGATCATCGCCGAGGACGTCGAGGGCGAGTCCCTCGCGACGCTCGTCGTCAACAAGCTCCGTGGCACGTTCACGGGCGTCGCGGTCAAGGCGCCGGGCTTCGGCGACCGCCGCAAGCGCATGCTTGAGGACATCGCGATCCTCACGGGCGCCGAGGTCATCACCGAGGACCTGGGCCTCAAGCTCGAGAACACGCAGATCTCGCAGCTGGGCCGCGCGCGTCGCGTCGTCGTCGGCAAGGACAACACGACCATCGTCGACGGTTCGGGCGAGACGGCCGCGATCAAGGGCCGCATCACCCAGATCAAGAACGAGATCGAGACCACCGACTCGGACTTCGACCGCGAGAAGCTCCAGGAGCGCCTCGCGAAGCTGTCCGGTGGCGTCGCCGTCGTGAAGGTCGGCGCGGCCACGGAGACGGAGGTCAAGGAGAAGAAGCACCGCGTCGAGGACGCGCTCCAGGCCACGCGCGCCGCGCTCGAGGAGGGCATCGTGCCCGGCGGTGGCGTCGCGCTGCTGCAGGCCGAGTCGGCCATCAAGCTCGACGACTACGCCGACGACGAGCAGACGGGCGCGAAGATCGTGCTCCGCGCGCTCGAAGAGCCGGTCCGTCAGATCGCGTTCAACGCCGGCCTCGAGGGCTCGGTCGTCGTCAACGACGTCCGCAAGGCCAAGAAGGGCTTCGGCCTGAACGCCGCCACGAACGAGATCGTCGACCTCGTGGCCGCGGGCGTCATCGACCCCGCCATGGTGACCCGCTCCGCGCTGCAGAACGCGGCGTCGATCGCCAAGAACATCCTGACGACCGAGGCCATCGTGGCCGAGGTCCCCGACGCCGGCGACGGCGCCGGTGGCGGCATGCCCGACATGGGTGGCATGGGCGGCATGATGTAGACAGACGCCTCGAGCGTTTGTGCAGGACCAGCGGCCCGCCCTCGGCGGGCCGCTGTCGTTCCCGGGGGTGTGACGCAGACGCGCAGAACCTCGCGCGCCTGGCGTCACACGTCCAGGTGACAAGATGGCGCTATGCCGGAGCAGGAGAACTACGAGCTGTACCTCCGCATCGCGGATGACGACGACGCTGGGTGCCTGTACCTCATCGAGCACTGGTTCGTCGATCCTCCCGACGCGTCCACCGTCGCGATGCTGTTCGCCGACGCGAAGCGGATGTTCGAGACGCTCTACCCCGATGTCGAGGCTGAGGACTTCGCTGTCGAGGTGCGCCGGCTGCGTCCGGTGGATGTCCGCGGACCCGCGTTCCCCGACCGGCTGAGCGACCGGGCCTAGCCGACCATCAGGTCGGCGATCACGCCGGTGACGGCGGGGTCGTGCCCCATCGCATCGGAGTGCGAGATGTCCGCCAGCGCGATGGGATCACCGGACGGTGCGTGCGCGCCGTGGCGGTCGCTCCACACGAACCGCTGGCGCACGGTGCGGATGCGGCGAACGACCCCCTCGGTCGCCGTCTTCGCCGCGGGTTGGTCGTGACGTTCCTCGGCGAGCACGCCGCGGCGCGTACCCACCGGCCCGTCCCACCAGGCACGGACCCCGCCGAGGTGCAGTTCGACCTCCTCGCGACCTGCCCCGCTGGCGTGGACACGCACGACCGTCGCACCGTCGAGGGTGACCTCCACGGCTTCGAACCCAGGCATGTCGGGACGCAGCGTGAGAGACCACGCCACCTCGTCGCCGACACCGAACGGCGTGCCGCAGCACTCCAACTGCCAGCGCTGGACATACACCGGCCAGGTCCGCACCTGCGCATCATGCCCTAGCCCCAGCTGCCCTCACCCGCCGGCCGGAACGACGTCGTCAGGATCCGCACCGACCGCGGCCGCGTCAGCGCGAACAGCACGACCTCGGCCACCTCGTCGGGCGTCATCATCCCGTCGAGCTCCGGCATGCCCGGCTCCCGCCCGTCGCCCATCGCGAAGTCCGTCGCCACCCCGCCGGGGCAGATGTTCGTGCACCGCACGCCCTGGTCTCGAAGCTCGTGGTCGAGGGAGCGGATGAAGCCGACCTGGCCGAACTTCGACGCGTTGTAGACGGATTCCCCCGGGAACGCCCGCAGGCCCGCGACCGACGCGACCGCCAGCAGGTCCCCGCCGCCGTCGGCGACCAGGTGCGGGATCGTCGCGCGGGCGGTGTGCAGCGTCCCCATGAGGTTGACGTCGATCATCGCCTCGACCTTGTCCCACGCGAGATCGACAAAGTCCCCATAGGCGCCGACCCCCGCGTTCGCGACCACGATGTCCAACCCGCCGAAGCGTCCGACCGTCGCCTCCACGGCGGCGCTCACGCTCTCCCGGTCCGTGACGTCGCAGACCACCCCGAGCGCACCGTCCAGGCCGAGGTCGTCGCCCGATCGTGACGCCAGCGCCACCCGGGCGCCGGCTGCGTGGAGCTGACGGGCGACCGCGGCGCCGATGCCGCGGCTCGCGCCGGTGACGAAGGCGGTGCGGTCCTGCAGTGAGGAGGCCATGCAGGCAGTGTCGCGCGCGCCACGCCCGCCGGTCGCGGTTCGGCCAGGGCTAGGCTCGGTCCCGTCCCCCGCGAATGGAGCCGCACATGAGCAAGGTCCTCTACACCGCAGAAGCCCACGTCACCGGCGGCCGGGCCGAAGGGCACGGCAAGACCAGTGACGGCGCGCTGGAGGTCGACCTCCGGCTGCCCACGGAGATGGGTGGACAGGGCGGCGGCACGAACCCCGAGCAGCTCTTCGCCGTCGGCTACGCGTCGTGCTTCGAGGGCGCGATCGGCGTGGTCGCGCGGCGCAAGCGCGTCGAGGCCGGCGACGTCGCGATCGACAGCAAGGTGAACCTGCACCCCACCGGCGACGGCGGCTTCAAGCTCAGCGTCGAGCTGCACGTCCAGCTCCCGCAGGCCAGCACCGAGGACGCGAAGGAGATCGTCGCGGGCGCCCACCAGGTGTGCCCCTACTCCAACGCGACGCGCGGGAACATCGACGTCGTGCTGACGGCCAACGGCGAGGCCGTCGAGGCGTAGCCCGTGGGACGCGCGGCCCGGGCCCCAGCGACCCGGGCCTGCCTCCTCCCGCTAGAGCTGCAGGATCGCCGTCGGCTGCACCCAGAGGTTCAGACGAATGGTGACCGAGTCGCCCGCCTTTGCCTTGAGGTACAGCTCCTGGTCGACGACCTTGCCGCCCCCGTCCTTCGGGAGCCATGCCACCTTGGAGAAGTTCCGCGGCAGGCCGCCGGGAATACCCTCCAGCGGCGCCCACAGCGGCCCGAAGAACGGGTTCTGCTGGAAGCTGCCGCCGACCATCGTGTAGTCGACGTTCATGCTGCGGCGGAGGTTGGTGGTGTTCTCCGACGTGCCCTCGTACAGCCGCAGCTGACCGCTGACGCGCACGGGGCATCCGACGCCGACCACCCGCGGTGACGGGCAACGCGCTTCGGCGTAGAGCACGAGCTCGGCGCGCACCTCGCCGCCGCACTTCCACGCCTTGTTGACGAGCTGCACACGGCGGACCGCTGAGGTCTCCCAGTTGTACTGGACGACCGCGCCCGCGATCTTGCCGTTGGGCAGGATGCCCTGGATCAGGGAAACGCCGGTCGACGGGCAGTACTCCTTGCCAAAGATCTCGTCGTCGACGATGCGAATGGTGCCGGCGAATCCGACGGTCTGCGCGGCCTTGAACAGCTGCGTCCCGGACTTGCGAAACGTGCCGTCGGCCCCGTACGTGCCGGACTCCGGGGGGTCGAGTGCCGCGCCCGCCGGCGTAGCGATGGCGGCGGTCAGACAGGCGAGCACGCTGAACGCGAGCACGAGACGTCGCATGGCTGAAGCCATGGTGTTCCTCCTCTGGATGTGGTGACCCTGCGACCGGCCGAACCAGTGGCGCCCGGGAGAAGCGAAGTGACGCCACTGGTTGGACCAGTCGACGCGAAGCTATACGCGCTGCCTCACTGACACCTAGTCAGGGAGGCAACTTCGTCGACTCAGACAGTCAGACATCACGTCAACTTGGGACGAACCCCAAGAGCAATGCGTGCCAGGATCCGGAGTGCTGGTCAGCGCCGGATACGCCCGTGCTGGATGACCTCGAAAGCGCTCCCCGGGACCCGCTTGAGTTGGTTGAGGTCCTCGTCGTCCCAGCGGCGGTCGGCCGCGCCGGTGATGAACCAGTCGCTGCCGTTGTCGGCGACGATCATCCCGTAGCGCCGCAGGGCGTTCAGCACGACCCGGGCCTGGCCGCGATAGCCGCTGATCTTGTACGAGCGCTTCAGGCGCAGGCGCAGGCCCATCGGCGGCAGGCGCGGGTTGTCGTCGCTCGAGGCGAAGTGCCGCGCGGGCGCGACGTAGCCGCGCTGCGAGCGCGACACCGTGAACCGCAGCGCGTGCCGGATCTCACCGGCGGCGACCTCGTCGTACCTGGCGAGCAGCGGGAGGATCGGCAGCCCGGCGGCGTCGGCCGAGGTCCAGCCGGCCGGCCGGGCGTGGCCCGAGCGCAGGTCGAACACCGCGCCGGATCCGGCGCGCCAGCCGCGGCCCGCGCGTCGCGCGTGGTACAGCTCGTAGAGCCGGCACCGCTCGCGCTGGAGCACCAGGACGTGCCGGTCGCTGCCCCGCTCGACCGGCGCGCCGAGCGGGATCGGGTACGGACCGGGATCGCTCTCGTCGGCGTACTCGTCGAACGTGATCGGGACGAGCTGCTGCGCGGCGTCGACGACCCGGAAGGGGATGCCGTACTCGCCGTCGCCACCGAAGTCCGCGTGCAGGAAACGATTGCCGCCGCTGCCCAGGATCGACGCGATGTACGCCTTCGAGCGGGGATCGACAGGCGCCTTGGAGATGTCCCGGTTGACCGCATGGCGTTCTGGGAGCACCGGGCAGCCGCCAAGCACCGGGCCGGCCGCGCGCGCCGCGGCCGGCAGCGCGAGCACCACGAGGAGCGCGACGAGCAGCGTGCGCATCAGTGGCGGAACGGCAGCTCGGTGACGCGGACGTGCTCTGGCGTGATCAGGAACACGACGCCGCTGCGCATCGGGAAGTCCTGCCCCGTGTAGCGCTGGGCGATCCGGTCGATGACCGCGAGCGCCTCGTCACCCTCCAGCGTTCCCGTGACCCGCCCGCGGAGCGCGACGCTGCGGTACGGGTTCGTCTCATCGACGACCGACAGGGCGACCCGCGCGTCCCCGCGCAGGTTGCGCGCCTTGCGCGACCCGGGCTGGGTGAAGAAGACCACGTGCTCACCCTCGACGCCCACCCACACCGGGACGGTGTGGGGCGCGCCGTCCGGCAGCACCGTCGCGAGGTGTCCGAAGTTGCGCGCCGTGAGAAGTCCGACGGCGTCCGGCGTGAGCGGCGTCATGCCGCGAGGATCCCACACCACGGCGGGCCTGCCACCATGGTGGTGTGGAATTCAGCCAGATCTACGACACGGCGTGGGGTGTCATCGGCGTCGTCGGCGGTGTCGGAGCCATCATCGTGATGCTCTGGATCTCGGCCACGAGCCGGCACGAGCGCAACGACGAGGACGCCGCGCGCGACTTCTACACCGAACACGGGCACTGGCCCGACCAGGAACCGGGCGCGCCGCCCGACCCGCTGCCGCCCACGTCGTGAGACGACACCGCCCTTAACAGAAGCGAGGGCGGGGTCCCTGTCCAAGACCCCGCCCCCTGTGCGGATGCGTTTGCCACCGGCTGGAGGGGGAACAACGGCCAGCGGCGCGCAACCTTCTGGTCCAGCGCCGGGGAGCGCTGGTATGTCTCTGTCGAACGGGCGTTACCCGCACGTTCTGAACTGTAGACGTTCCCGAGCCCCCCGGTCTACCCCATAGTAGGGATTCGGCATCGGACATACGTCCAGTTCACTCCACTATGGAACGTCAGGGTGGCTCGGCACCACACCTGCTGCTACGACGATGGGGCCCTAGGCCACCTCGTCCACGGACCGCGGGCCCGGGCCGACGTACTTCGCGCTCGGTCGGATGAGCTTGCCCTCGCGCTTCTGCTCGAGGATGTGCGCCGACCAGCCCGCGACACGGGCGCAGGTGAACATGCTCGTGAAGAGGTCCGCCGGGACCTCCGCGGTGTCGAGGACGACTGCGCTCCAGAACTCGACGTTCGTCGCCAGGACGCGGTCGGGCTTGCGGGCCCGCAGCTCGGCAAGGGCGGCGCGCTCCAGTGCCTCGGCGACCTCGAAGCGCTTCGAGCCGATCTCCTTCGCGGTGCGCCGGAGGACCCGCGCGCGCGGATCCTCGGCGCGGTAGACGCGGTGGCCGAAGCCCATGAGCCGCTCGCCGGAGTCCAGCGCCTGCTTGACCCACGCGTCGGCGTCACCCAGCTCCTCGACCTGGTCGAGCATCTTCAGCACGCGCGACGGCGCGCCGCCGTGCAGCGGGCCGGACAGCGCACCCACGGCGCTCGACAGCGCGGCGACGGGGTCGGCTCCCGTCGACGCCACGACCCGTGCGGTGAACGTCGACGCATTCATGCCGTGCTCGGCCGCGCTGATCCAGTACGCGTCGATCGCCTTGACGTGATCGGGGTTGGCCTCGCCGCGCCAGCGGATGAGGAAGCGCTCGGGGATGGACGTCGCCTTGTCGACCTCGGACTGCGGGACCCACGGCTTGCCCAGGCCGCGCGCGGACTGCGCGACGAAGCTCAGCGCGAGCACCGATGCACGCGCAAGCGCCTCGCGGGCCTCCTCCTCGGTGAGGTCGAGCAGCGGCGGGATGCCCCACTCCGGGGCGAGCATCGCGAGCGCGGACTGCACGTCTACTCGCGGGTCGCCCGAGCGCACCGTCAGAGGATGCGGCTCGGCGGGCGGCAGGCCGGGGTCGAACGACCCGTCGACCAGCAGGCCCCAGACCTTCTCGTACGGCACCTGGCCGACGAGGTCCTCGATGTCGACGCCGCGGTAGCGCAGCGCGCCGCCGTCCTTGTCGGGTTCGGCGATCTCGCTCGCGAAGGCGACGACGCCCTCCAGGCCCGACTTCACCTCGATCGTGTCTGTACTCACGTCGTCTCCTAGGTCACAGGTTCAGGGTTGGCTGACAGGCTCGCAGATCGGTGCAGCCGCGCGGTTCTGCGCGCCACGCGCTGGTCTTCCTCGCCGACCAGCGGCGCGAGGACCAGCCACGCGGCCAGCGGGCCGGCGGCCAGCGCGAGGTACGCGGGGGCCCAGCCGGCGAACTCGACGAAGGCGCCGAAGGCCGCCGGGCTGACGGCGCCGCCGATCGCGACGATGGTGTTCTGCATGCTCATGGCGGTCCCCGCCCGGGCCTTGCCGGAGATCTCGGCGGCGGCGGTGAACGCCAGGCCGTTCCACGTCATCGTCGCCACGCCCGCGGCGAGGACGATCGGGACGGAGAGCACGAGCGGCGCGGTGGTCACCGCGGCGAGGACGGCCAGCAGGAGCGCACCCGCGAGCGCGCGGCGGCGCATCGGCGCGATCCGCCGCGCCTGCCGGTCCGAGACGCGGCCTGCGCGCACCCGTCCGGCGGCGCCGACGAGCAGGATCGCGGCGAGGGCGAACGCGGCGAGCTCCATGCGGACGCCGAGCTCGTCGTGCAGGAAGAGGACGACGAAGCCGAGCATCGCCGACTGCGCGACGACGAGCAGCGCGCTCGCCGCGCCCAGGCGCCACAGCCGGCGGTCGCGCATCGGCGGCGTGGTGGCCAGCGGGGCGAGGACCTGCGGGCGCTCGGGGGCTTCGCGCAGGAGCGCCAGACACGCCAGCGCCGCGCCGAGCATGAGCCCGGCGAGGGCGAAGAAGGCAAGCTGCAGCCCACCGGCGCCGGCTGCGAACGCGGGGAGCACGAGCGCGCCGATCCCGCCGCCCAGCGGCAGCGCCATCTGACGGATGCCGAGGGCCAGGCCACGTTCGCGCCAGCCGAACCAGCCCATGATCGCGCGGCCCGACGCGCCCGTGGCGCTGGCGCCCATCGCGCCCGCGGCGAACATCGCGAGAAGCAGACCGGAGAAGCCCTGCGCCAGGCCGGCGCCCACGAGGGCGGCCGCCGCACCGACGAGCCCGGCGACCATCACGGGGCGCTCGCCGATGCGGTCGGTGAGCATCCCCCACGCCAGCAGGGTCACCATCGTGCCGACCGCCAGCGCGGTGAACACGAGTCCGACCTGGCCGAGCGTGAGCGCGTAGTCGTCGCGGATGGCCGGGCCGAGCGACGGCAGCCCCATGCGCAGCGCGGCGAACGCGCCGGCACCAAATGCACCCACGCCGAGGACCACCCAGCGGTAGGGCCCCGCGCCGCGACCGGCGACGAGGCGTTCGACCTCCGCGCGCTCGTCCGCGGTCATCGGGCGGGCTCCTTCTTCCGTGCCCGGTGCGCGCGCACCTTCGCAGCGTTGCCGCACGTCCGCATGGAGCACCAGCGCCGCTTGCCCGCGGGCGAGCGATCGTAGAAGCGCGCCGAGCAGTCGTCGGCGGCGCAGATCCGCACCCGGGCGCGGGCGGCGGGCGTGCCGAGCATCTCGGCCGCGTCCAGCGCGATCATGCCGAGCGCACGGCGGGGTGAGTCCGAGGCCGCGCGCTCGCCGAGCACGGCGTCGCCGTCGTCGTCCAGCGCGAACTGCGGGCGCGCTCCGGCGTGGACGAGCCAGTCGTCGATCGTGGTGACGGCAGCGCGGTCCAGCGGCTCGCCGGAGACGGCGGCCTGCACGCAGGCGTCGATCGCCTCGCGCAGCTCGCGGGCCTCGCGCAGCACCTCGTCCGTCAGGCGCCGCTTCTGACCGCCGCCGCGGTTGGGGCACCAGTCCTCGGGCAGCAGCGCGGTGCGCTGCATCCACGCCTCGAGATCCTCGGGGGTGACGAGCGTCTCGACCCGGCGGCGCCAGCGCTCACGCAGCGTGTTGACGAAGTCCAGCGCGGGCCGGCCGCCGAGCCAGTACCAGTAGGGCGCGCCGCTGCTGAGCGGGAGTACGAGCTCGTCAGGGAGATCGATATCCACCTGACGTTGCTCGGTAACCATATGGAGAATTCTAGCAGGTTACGGCGCACCGCCGGCCGACGTGGACGTAGGGTCCAGACGTGCCCGACCATCAGCTCCTGACCCGCTCGGCCATCGAGCTCGCCGGCCTGGTTCGCTCGGGCGAGATCAGCGCCCGCGAGCTCGTCGACCTGTCGCTCGCGCGCATCGAGGCCCTCGACCCGGAGCTCGGCGCCTTCCTGCACGTCGACGCCGCCCGGGCGCGTCAGACCGCGGACGGGATCGGTCCGGGCGACGACCGGCCGTTCGCCGGGGTGCCGATCGCGATCAAGAACAACCGGGCGGTCGCCGGGCTCCCGCTGACGTTCGGCTCGGCCTTCACCCCCGACAGCTTCGTCCCCGACCGCGACCACAACGTCACGGCCCGGCTGCGCGCCGCCGGCTTCGTCATCGTCGGCACGACGAAGCTGCCGGAGTGGGGCATCCTCCCGGTCACCGACCCCAGCGCGCATGGACCCGCGCGCAACCCGTGGGACCCCTCGCGGACGTCCGGCGGGTCGTCGGGCGGTTCGGCGACAGCGGTGGCCGCCGGGATGGTCCCAGTCGCCCATGCCAACGACGGCGGTGGCTCGACGCGCATCCCCGCGGCGTGCTGCGGGCTCGTCGGCCTGAAGCCCCAGCGGGGACGGATCTCCTTCGCCCCCGATCTCGGGCAGCAGTTCCTCGGCCAGGACGGGGTGCTGACCCGCACCGTCGCCGAGACGGCGGCGCTCCTCGACCTCCTCGCCGGCCCTGTGCTCGGCGACTCGAGCTGGGCGCCACCGCCCGCCGAGCCGTTCGCCGTCAGCGCCGCCCGCGAGCCGGGCCGTCAGCGGATTGCGGTGACCACGTCGCCGCCGCTTCCCGACGCGAAGGTCGCACCCGAGTTCGCAGCCGCGGTCGCGGACACCGCGGAGCTGCTCGCCTCGCTCGGCCACGAGGTCGTGGAGGCCGACCCGCCCTGGACCTCGATCGAGATGCTGCGGACCTTCACCGCCGAGTTCGGCCCTGCGGTCTGCACGCAGATGGCGTTCGCCGGCATGCTGGCGGGCCGCGAGCCGACCGCAGCCGACGTCGAGCCGCTGAGCTGGTGGCTGTGGGAAACCTGCCGCGAGATCGACTCCATCTCCGCCGCGCTGGCCAGCGCCCAGCTGCAGGGCTTCGCCCGCATGATCGTCACCTGGGCCGACCCGTACGACGCGATCCTCACCCCGGCGCTCGCCGAGGTCGCGGTCCCGCTGGGGGAGATCGATCCGCGCGGCCCGGACCCGGCCGCGACGTTCGCCCGCTCCGGCACGTTCACACCCTTCACCGCCGGCCTGAACATCACGGGCCAGCCCGCGATCTCGCTGCCGATCGCCGCACGCGAGGAGGACGGCCTGCCGGTCGGCGTGCAGCTCATCGGCCGGCCAGAGTCCGAGGGCGCGCTGCTGTCCCTGGCCGCGCAGCTCGAAGCGGCGCGGCCGTGGGCCGACCGGCTCGCGCCGCCGGCTACTTGACGACGACCTCGCAGTTGCGCGTCCGGTCCTTGCTGTCCTTGCGCACACGATCGACGCCCGGACCGCAGTCGGCGACGTCCGCCAGCCCGCCGCGGATGTTGACGTAGTCGTTGCCCGGCCCGGAGAAGATCCGGTCCTTGCCGAAGCCGCCCGTGATGCTGTCGCTGCCGAACCCGCCGAAGATCAGGTCCGCACCGCGGTCGCCCGTGATCTCGTCGTCGCCGTCCTCGCCGTAGAGGCGGTCGTTGCCCTTGCGGCCGAAGATCCGGTCGTTGCCGGCGCCGCCCTTGATCGTGTCGTCGCCCTGGCCGCCGTCCAGGTCGTCGGCGCCGCCGAGCCCCTCCAGGACGTCGCTGCCGTCCTGGCCGACGAGCGTGTCGCCCTCGTTGCTGCCGCGCAGCCGGTCGTTGCCCTTGCCGCCGACCCGCGTCGGCTGGTCGAGCTTCTCGGAGATCCCGGTGAGGACGGTGGACGCCTCCGCGCCGGCCGAGGCGAGCGCCGGGGGCGGTTCGGCCGGCGTCGAGCCGTCGAACGCCGTGTCCTTCGTGGACGGGTCGCCGACGACGATCGTCTCGCAGCCGACGATCCGGTTCGCGCGGCCGTTGTCGCGCTCCCACGTCGTCTCGACGTACGCCGTGTCGTTGCCCGCGCCGCAGTCCATGTTGTCCGGCTCCGACCCTCCGTACAGACGATCGTCCCCGTCACCGCCGATGAGCGCGTCGGGGGCCGAACCCCCGACCAGTGTGTCGTTGCCGGCGTCGCCGCGCAGCACGTCCGGGCCGCTGCCGCCGAGCAGGGTGTCGTTGCCGTCGCCGCCGTTGACGTTCTTGTCCGAGCCGCGGTTGGCGTGGATGTAGTCGTCGCCCGGGCCGCCGTCGAAGAGGCGGTCGTCGCCGAAGCGCTGCTCGACGATGAAGTCGTTGCCCTCGCCGCCGTACATCGCGTCGTCGCCGTCCCCGCCGTCGACGATGTCGTTGCCCTCTCGCCCGTAGAGCGAGTCGTTGCCCGAGTCGCCGAACAGCTGGTCGTTGCCGGCGAGACCGTCGAGATAGTCGTTGCCGGTCTCCCCGCGCAGGACGTCGTCCCCAGCCGTGCCGCGAAGCTTCTCCGCGCGCCACTCGGTCAGCATCGGCTCGAGGATCGGCGCAGCGGCAGCCGACGCCGAAGGCAGGAGGACCCCGGCGGCGGTGAGAGCAAGGATGAGGCGGCGGGTCATGGTGCCTCCCTGGACACGACGGGACCGAGGACAGCCGGCATCGCGGCAGGCTGCACGCCCAGGTTCTCAGCACCCGTGGCGCCCGCCTGCGTCGTCATGGACGCCGTGAGCAACTCCACCTCGTCCCAACACACCGGTGTCTTGGATTTCAGCAGGTTCTCGCCGATCCGCAACCCCGCGGCGGCGACAGGTTCCGGGACCATCACGCCGCGGCGCCGCCGCCGCAGCGCCCGGACGCGCACGTCGAGCACCTCGCGCGCGGTCAGCGTCGCCGGCCCGGCGATGTCGTGGCGCTGCCGGGCCTCGCCGCGGTCGAGGGTCGCGAGGATGCAGTCCGCGAGGTCCGCCGCCCAGATCGGCTGGAACTCGGCGGCGCCGCGACCGACCACGGGCAGGACCGGGGACGCGAGCAGCAGCCTCCGCAGCAGCCGCTGCGCGCGGTCCTCGGGCGCGTAGACGAGCGACGCCGCGAGAATCGTGGTCTCCAGCGCGCTGGCCGCCACGACGTCCTCGGCCAGCGCCTTGGCCCGCAGCAGGCGGGTGCGGTGATGCGGGCTCGCACCGAGACCGGAGACGAAGACGAAGCGGCGCACGCCCGCCTTCTCGGCCGCGCGCACCATCCGCCAGGTCGCGATGCCGTTGAGCTCCTCGATCGAGCCCGCCGGCTGGTCCCGCGCGGACGCCGCGAGATGGATGACCGTGTCCACGCCGCGCATGGCGTTGCGGAACGACGGGGGGTCCGCGAGGTCGCCAAGAGCAAGCTGCACGCGCACGCGATGCTCGCCGAGACCGCGCGGATCGCGGACCAGGCAGCGCACCGGTCGGCGGGCCGCGACAAGCCGCTGGAGCACGGCGGTTCCCACCAGTCCGGTGGCGCCCGTCAGCAGGATCACGGGCGGGAGCCTAGAAGACGCTGCGGCCCGCGCACCGGTCCGGGCCCACACGTTCTAATATCCGGCGCTCCCGGAGAACCTGCTTTCGTCCTCCCGGCACCGCAAGCGGCGCCCTCCGGACGACGTCACACCAAAGGAAAGGCACATGGCCTACGTCATCGCGGAGCCGTGCATCGGCCAGAAGGACAACTCTTGCACCGAGGTGTGCCCGGTCGACTGCATCCACCCGACCCCGGACGAGCCCGACTACGACAAGGTCGAGCAGCTGTACATCGATCCGGAAGAGTGCATCGACTGTGACGCGTGCGTCGAGGCCTGCCCAGTCGACGCCTGCTTCGCCGAGGACCAACTGCCCGACGAGTGGGCGCAGTTCGCGGCGATCAACGCGGAGTACTTCACGACCAAGTAACGCCGGGGGCTAGGAGCCCAGCACGCGCTGCTTCGCCTGCTGGAACTCCTCCTCGGTGAGCGCACCGGCGGCTCGCAGCTTCGCGAGCCGCTCGAGTTCCTCGATCGTGTCGTCGTCGCCCGCCGCCCCGAACGCGGCCGGCGCCGACGGTGCGGGGACGGGCACGACGCCCGGTGTGCCGAAGCTCGCCGTCGCGGCCGCGCTGCTCGGCGCACTGGGCATCGGCCCGCCACCGGGCCCGAGTCCCACCATCGCCAGCGCCGGCGCGTCGAATGAGATGCCCGGCTCGCCGCCGCCCTCCGGGTCGTAGAAGACGGCGCACCGGTCGCCCGCGCGCGGGATCTGGACGCGCGAGACCGTGGCGGTCTTCTCGAACTCGAAGGACGGCTCGCCCGCGGGCTCGGCGCGCACGTGCATCTTCACGCGCGGGTTGTCGTTCACCGTCATCCCGGTGTCGTCGACCGAGAGCACCGTGCCGGGGCAGCGCTTGCCGTGCTCGAGCAGGTGCGCGGCCCGCCCCCCGCCGCGACGGCCCGCGCCGAAGATGGCGAACAGGCCCGGAAGCCCCATGAGCACGAACATGCCACCGACGAGACCGCCGACCCACTGGAGGCTGCTGTCGGCATCGGGCGGCGCGGCGGGCCCGAACGCGGAGACGAAGAAGGCCGCGCCGAGCATCGTGAAGCCCAGGCCCCACGCCAGCCCGGCGATCGCCACGCCCGGGACGACGAACGCCCCGATGAGCGTCAGGAAGATCCCGCCCATGATCGCGAAGATCCTCAGGCCGGTGCCGGGAGGGCACTCGCGGGCGGAGACGTACGGTCCGCCGGACGCGCACGTGCCGATGCGCGTGAGCTCGTAGAGCGCCCACGCGGCGAGCAGCACGCCGGCGGCGATCATCGCCATCCCGATGACGGTCCGCAGCACGCCCCTCATCGCACGCACCGCTGGATCTGCTCGGCGGTCTCAGCGCGGCTGATGCACTGCGCGCGCTCGGCCGCGGCGCGCTGCGCCTTCGCGACGGCGTCCTGGGCGGCCTTGGTCTCGGCCCGCGTCTTCGCGTCGGGCGTGCCGAGCGGCCGGACGTCGGTCCCGTCCGCCGCGGCGGAGATGTCGTTGTCCTTCAACGGGAGCTTCCAGAACGCCGTCCACGACGAGTCCTCCCCCTCGCTGAACCCCTCGTTGGCGACCATGTAGTCGAAGTTCTGCGGCCGGAGGTCGAACTTGCGGTTCGCGACGCGGATGATCCGCTCCGGCGCGGCCGGGTCGATGTCGCTGGGCATCAGCCCCTCGCCCTCCCCGGTGCCCGAGTCGACCGCCGTGACTTCGAAGGCGACGTTGATCGTCAGGTTCTCCCGCTGGCCGCTCGGCTGGACGACGATCGCGTTGATCCGCGTCGGCGCGAGGCGGAAGCTGTCGATATAGCCGCCCTCGTCGATCTCCCCGGCGAGCGTGCGCAGCGCGCGCGTGAGGTTCGCTTCGCGCACGAGCGACCGCGCGTCGTTCGTGGCGATCTCCCCGCGCTCGGCCTGCTTGACGGGGTCGTCCAGCGCGTTGCCCTCGACGGTGACGAACATGAACGCGCCCGCCGCGAGGACGGCCAGCGTGAAGAGCGCCAGCGCGAGACGGCCCGGCTGATACGAACCCGACGGCCCGGGGTCCGAGGAGCCGGGAACGGGGTCGGGCCGTCCTGTGCTCGCGGAGAGCCCGAGGTCCATCTCCTTCTCGCGGCCGAACATGGGTGGCGGCATCCTACGCTGGGCCGATGCACGACGGCTACGAGATCTCCACCGATCGCGAGCGGCTCGATCTCAAGGCCATTCACAGCTTTCTGACGAGCGACGCCTACTGGTCCCCGGGTGTGCCGTTCGCCGTGGTCGAGCGCGCCATCGCCCACTCGATCCCGTTCGGGCTCTACGGGCCGGACGGTGCACAGGCCGGGTTCGCCCGGGTGGTGACCGACCGCGCCGTCTTCGCCTACCTCGCCGACGTCTTCGTCCTGCCCGCGCACCGCGGCCGGCGGCTGGGGGTCTGGCTCGTCGAGACGATCCTCGCGCACCCCGATCTCCAGGGCCTGCGGCGCTTCGAACTACAGACCGCCGACGCCCACGGCCTGTACACGCAGTGCGGGTTCCGCCCGGTCGCCGTCCCGGAGCGGATCATGGAGATCGTGCAGGCCCCGGAGACGCTGTACGGGCGCTGACGAGCGGGGGGTCAGCTCGCCTGTCGCTGCACGGTGCTGCGGCGGTCCGCCGCCGGGTCCGCGGTGTACCGCGCACGCTTCGCGTCGTACAGCCGGCCGTCCGCCACGAGGAGCGCTCCGCGGAGGTCCCCGTCGTCCGGCAGCAGCGCGGTCCCCACCGACGCCGTGACGCGGTGGTCGTCCCCCTCGTCGGTCAGGGCGGCGCGGCACAGCTCCCCGAGGCGCTTGGCGTCGATGCCCGGGCCGAGCACGCAGAACTCGTCGCCGCCGAGCCGGAAGGCGCGCACGCCGACGTCCGCCCCCACGAGCGCCACGCGCTCGGCGACCCGCCGCAGCAGCGCGTCGCCCGCGACGTGGCCGAAGCGGTCGTTGAACTCCTTGAAGCCGTCGAGGTCGCACATCGCCAGCGCCGCGGGGGTGTCCCCGAGGTCCTCGGCCGCGCTGCTCAGGGCGCGCCGGTTGCCGAGACCCGTCAGCGGGTCGTGCTCGGCCATGTGGCGCAGCAGATCGAGGTGGCGGCGCTGCAGCCTGCTCGTCAGCGTCAGGAAGGCCCACCAGCACGCCGTGACGACGATCACCGCGAGGGTGAGTACGGCGATGGTCACGCGATCGGCACGACGGTCGGCCGCCTGCTCCTGCTCGCCGGCGCGGTCGGCGAGCGCGGTCAGCGCCTGTGACGCCGTGCTCATCGACGCGGCCGCGCGGAGCAGCCCGTCGCGGGTGATGGGCGGCTCGAGGGCGGCCAGCGCATCGGCGCGCGCGGTCTGCGAGGCACGCAGTGCGGCTCTCGCATCGGCGTCGTCGCCGACGAGGTCGAGCAGCCTGTCGTGCTGGGCGGTCGCGCCCGCGCCGATCCGTGCGAGACCCGGGCCGAGCGAATCGGGCCCGCTGACGCTCCGCCCCCCGACCAGATACGCGATCCCGCTCACCGCGAGCGCGGCCTGCCGAGCCTGCGTCGCGTTGGCGTTGGCGACCGCGGCCACCGTGCCCTCGTGCCGGGCCGTCTCACGCACGTTCTCGATCGCGAGGATCGCCGCAACGCCGCCGGCCACCGTCAAGAGGGCAGGAACGAGCAGCAGCAGGACACGCCAACGGCGCCGCAGCCGCCGGGGGGCGGACTCCGGGGGTGTGGGGATCACATCCCCGTTATCGACGGGCATCGTCCGGAACCGCAGTCGAATCCGCCCACGTGGACGGTGATCGACCCTGCGCGCGCCGGCCTCCGGCGGCGCGCACGGGCACCATCACGCCATGGGGAGCGACATGCCCTTCGGCTTCGGCTTGCTCTCCACGATCGGGAGCGTGGCCGCGGGCTCCTCAGGCGCCATCTGCAGCGCGATCGGCTGCGCGGGGGTGATCGCGATGATCCCGCGCGCCACCGAGCGGATGGCCTGGGCGGCCGGATCGTCGGGATCGGTCGCCACGAGCGGCACGCCGGCGTCGGCCTGCTCGCGCAGCGGCATCGTGAGCGGGATCTTGCCGAACAGGGGCACGTCGAGCTCGTCGGCGAGCTCCTGGCCGCCGCCCTCGCCGAAGATCGGGAAGCGCTGGCCGTCGGGGGTGACGAACCCGGACATGTTCTCGACGATCCCGCCGATCTCGAGGTTGACCTTCTTGGCCATCTCGGCGGCGCGGCGCGCGACCTTCTGGGCCGTCGCCTGCGGCGTCGTGGTGATGAGGAACTGCGCCTGCGGCAGCAGCTGCGCGAGCGTCATCGACACGTCGCCGGTGCCCGGGGGCAGGTCGACGAGCAGGTAGTCCAGCTCGCCCCAGTCGACGTCCTCGAGGAACTGCGTCAGCGCCTTGTGGAGCATCGGCCCGCGCCAGACGACCGCGCTGTCCTCCTCGACGAAGAAGCCGATGGACATGACCTTCACGCCCCCGGCCTCCAACGGGAGGATCTTGCGCGTGGCGCTGACCGGCGGGCGCTGGCCGCCGAGGCCGAACATGCGCGGCAGGCTGTAGCCCCACACGTCGGCGTCGAGCACGCCGACCTTCTTGCCCTCGGCGGTGAGCGCCGCGGCGAGGTTGGCCGTGAGGGTCGACTTGCCGACGCCGCCCTTGCCCGAGCCGACGCAGAGGACGTTGGCGACCTGCGCGAGCGCGCCGCTGGGCAGCCCGCCGCTGCGGCCGAGCTTCTGCTGCAGGCCCTGCTTCTCGGTGTCGGAGAGGACGTCGAACGTGACGTTGACGTGCGTGACGCCCTCGACGGTCTTGGCCTCCTTGACCACGCTGGTCTGGAAGTGGTTGCGGATCGGGCAACCGGGCGTGGTCAGCGACACGGTGATGTCGACGACGCCGTTCTCGTGGGCGTCGATCGAGCGCACCATCCCGAGCTCCACGATCGAGGCCCGGAGCTCCGGATCGATGACGCGAGCGAGGGCGGTACGGATGTCGTCGACGGAAGGCATGCCTTCGATTGTAGGGATCGTTCGCCGCACAACGACCGCGGGGGCGCCCTGTCCAAGCGCCCCCGCGGCGTGCTCTCCCGGGGGAGAACGAGGTGTGCGGTCCCTAGACCAGCGCGGTGACGCGCTCGCGGACCGTGCTGGCGACGTCGGTCACGGGGGTGACGACCGGGTCCAGCGTCTTCAGGACGGGCTCGGCCTGCTTCTCGAGGTCGGCCTGGAGGCTCTTGACCTCGCTCTCGAGGCGGGCGCGGTTCTCCTTGGCGACCTTCTCGACGGTCGAGCGGCGCTGACGCAGCTCGCGCTCGATGCGCGTGCGGGTCTTCTTGAGGTCGCGCTCGAGGTCCTTGCGGGCCTTCGTGCCGCGCTTCTCGAACTTCTTGAACTCCTTCTCGAGGTCGGTCTGCGCCGCCTTGAGCTCCTTCTCGACCGAGGTCGCGCGGATCTCCTTGACGGTCTCGACGACCGAGTCACGGGCGGTGAGCGCCGCGCCGACCTGGACGAGGACGACCTTCTCGGCGATGTCGCTCGCGGTCTGCAGGCGGGTCTTCTGCTCGAGCACCTGCGCCTCGGCGGCGCGCTTGGCAGCCGTCGCGGGCTTGCCGGTGTTCGCCGCGCGGGTGGCGGCAGCCTTCTTGCCGGCGGCCGAGCGCGTGCTCGTCTTCGAGGGGGACGCAGCCTTAGCGGCGGCGCCACCGGTCTTCTTGGCCGTGCGGGTCGCCGCGGTCTTCGCGCTCTTGGTGGTCGCGCGGGCGTTCGCGGCGGTCGCCTTGACGGCGGGCTTGGGGGACGGCGTGGTTTCGGCCATGTGGCTCCTGAATTCGGGGTTATTAGAACTAAGCTTGTACCAGTGATGCTACCCGGCGAACGTGTGTTTGTAAACCACCGCGTCTCACTGGTTACGGCCATCACGTCGATCCGGTCCGTCCACGCGGGCCATTGCGGCGCGATCGGACCACCGCGATCCTGCGCCTGATGGCCTCGGCGACCCAGGACCTGCAGGCGCTCGCGCGCCACGGCCGCGCGCGCATCGGCGAGATCGTCGACGACCTCATGGAGCGCCAGCTGCGCGAGGTCCCCGAGTTCTTCGTCACCGACGATCCGGCCTACGTCGCCGCGGTGCGCCGCAGCACGCACGAGAACACCGAGCTCATGCTCGACGCCGTCGGCCGCGCCGGCGCGCTCCCCCACAGCCTCGGGTTCGGCCCGCGCCTGGAGGCCGACCTCGCCGCCCAGCACGGCGCGGAGGTCGACGCGCTGCTGCGGACCTACCGGCTCGGGCAGCAGGTGATCTTCGAACACGTCCTCGACGACGTCGCGGGCGGCGGGTACGACGACCTGCGCCGCCCGGCGGATGTCCTGCGCGGCGCGGCACACCAGCTCTACCGCTACATCGACCGGGTGTCACCGCTGGTCGCCCGGGAGTACGCCGACGAGCGCGACCGCCTCCACGGCACCCCGCGCCTGCACCTGCTCCGCCGGGTGCAGGCGGTGCTGGCCGGCCAGCCGCCACTGGGCCTGGACTACGCGATGGACGCCGCGCACGTCGCGGTCGTCGCGTCAGGCGACACGTGCGCCGCGGTCGGGCGGGTCGCGGACGACATGGGCGCCGACCACCTGGCCGTCCTGGAGCCCTCGGGCGACCGCACCTGGGCGTGGCTGCCCGCCGACGCGGCCGACGAGGTCGCGGCCCGCCTGCGGCGCGACGGCCTCGACGGCGTCCACGCGGGCGTGGGCGGACCGTGCGTCGGCGTGTCCGGCTTCCGCCTCGCCCACCGCCAGGCGCTCGTCGCGTGGCAGGTCGCGGACGCCCGCGGCGGCGGGATCGTCGCCGCCCGTGACGCGATGGTGGAGGCGCTCGCCCTGGGCGACCAGGACCTCGCGCGTGAATTGGTGCGCGCCGAACTCGGGCTCCTCGCCGGGCCCGACGAGCGCAGCGTCCGGCTGCGCACGACCCTCGGTGCGTGGTTCGACGCGCGCGAGAGCGTGAGCGCCACGGCCGCGGCGCTGGAGATCGCGCCGCGCACCGTCACCTACCGGCTGCGTCGTGCCGAGTCCCTGCTGGGCCACGCGATCGCCGAACGACGGGCCGAGATCGAGACGGCGCTGCGGCTGCAGCGGCTGTTCGAGCACGGCCCCGGTCGCTGAGCGCCGCGTCAGCTGCAGGCGCCCAGCAGGCAGGCGAAGGCGAAGAACATCCACGTGGCGTACAGCACCACCGCGCCAACCGCGACGATCACGGCGAAGAACTCGAACGCGACCTGCTGCTGGGACTTGGCGAACGTCGGCAGGCGGTCCTTCGACAGGGCGCTGCGCGCCGACCGCGCCGTGAGAGGCGTCGACCCGGCCCGCAGCGTGCACGACGCGGCCGGGGCCAGCACCGCCGTCGTCGGGCACGTGCCGCCGCGCAGGCCGAGCGCGCGCAGCAGCGAACCGAACGACCCGCCGGGCAGCTGCAGTTCCGCCTGTCCCGCGTTGGCGAGCGTGATCGTCTTGTCGGGCGCCTTGACCAGGCGCACCGCCGACCCCTGACTGGTGGGGGCGCTCGCCCGCAGGCGCAGACCGCAGGACACACCCGGCGCGAGGGTCTTGACGGCGAAGCACGAGCTCGCGGCGTCGAGGCCGAGCAGCCTTGCGGTGCGCTTCAGTTTCGCGCCGGCGAAGGCCAGGTCAGCCGTCCCACTGTTCGTCAGCTGGATGTCGCGCGGTCCGATCTGCGCGATGGTGATGTCCGCCGTCCCACCGCCGCCGGCAGACAGCTGCTGGGCCGTCGCGCCGATGGCCAGGCCCGGTGTCGTCCCGACCACGACCGTCGTGATCACGGCAATCGCGCGACCCCACGGTCGCGTCGCCCACGTCCACATACCGTTCCCCCTCGTCCCCTGACAGGGGGCGGAATGATATCCCATTCCGCCTAGGTGCGCGAGGCGAACAACGAGCGCACGTACGCCCCGAGAAGCCCGCCACCAGCCAGCAGCGCGGGCGCGGCGGCGAGCAGCTCCTCGGCCGGCACGCCACCGACGTGGGCTAGTGATGGCAATGCTTGGCCTCGGTCGGCGGCACGTCCAGCGCCGGGTTGGCAGCGAAGAACCCGGCCGGCTTGAGCTTGAAGCCGATGTGGTGCACCGGCATCACCGGCCAGTCCTCGGGGCGCACCACGTGGTGGGCGCCGAACGAGTACCAGACGACGAGGTCCTCGTTGTCGACCGGCCGGTCGGCCGCCGTCCAGTCCGGCAGCCCTGCCCCGCCCGGGTGCTGGTTGGGGTAGTCGCCGGCCGGGAACTTCTCGTCGGGCGCGTACGGCGTCACCCACAGGTGCTTCTGGATGAACGCGCCGCGCTGGCCCCAGATCCCGTCGGGGTGGACCATCGGGAACACGTTCTCGCCCGGCATGAGCTTGTACGCCGTCGGCTCGCCGACCGAGTTCTCGACGTTCGGGTTCTCGATCTTCCAGAACCGGCCCTTCGTCGGGTCGACCTGGCGCTGGGCCTGCTGCTCGGTGGCGAGCACCGTCCGCTCGGTCTTCCAGTACGACCCGATCGGGTTGTCGGGGCCGTACGGCTCGGGCACCGAGTCGACCTCGACCACACGGTTCTGCGGCCCGTCGACCTCCATGTCCAGCCGCACGCTGAAGAAGTGCTGGTGGTGCGGCCCGTAGAGCCCGGGCGCCAGCACCTGCCCGTACGGCGTATCCTCGCCGACCGGCAGCGCGTTCGTCGTCAGGCAGCCGGTGAGCTTGACCTCCAGCTCGATCGTCCCGTCGTTGTACAGGTGCCAGAAGAAGCCGTACTCGTAGTTGCCGACGGTGCAGATGCTGGAGATCACCAGGCGGCGCATCCGGCGGACCTCGACCTTCTCGGTGCGGAAGTCCGTGTGCTTCCAGCCGATGCCGTAGTCCTCCTCGTGCATGCAGATCGCGTTCGGGATGACGACGGGCTCGCCGTCCTGGTCGTTGACGACGCCGTCGAAGTACTTGATCTCCCCGACGCAGTCGCAGCCGAGCGTCAGCGGGTTCGCCAGCCAGCCGATGCCGTACTCGCCCATGTCGAAGACGTTCTTCGTCGACTGCGTCGGCTGCGGGTCGGCGTACGGGATGTACATCTCGCCGATCGACGCGCGGTGGCAGATCGGGCGCAGCGTGTCGCCGTCCTGATAGGCGATGTCGTAGAGCACGAGCGCCTCACGGCTGTTGAAGCCGATCCGCACCTGCCACTTCTGCCAGGTCACGAGGCTGCCATCGACGGTGAAGCTCGCGCCCTCGGGCTGCGTGATCTCGATCGGCTTGACGTCGTCGCGCATGCCGTCCATGACCGGCACGTTCTCCGGGTCGCCGATCGCGAGCTCGGGGTAGTAGTTGCCCGACTTCGGCGGCAGCGGGGTGACGCCGTGGTCGATGACCTCGACGACCTTCATCTCGTCGAGATCGACGACGACCTGCAGTCCTTCGACCGGCCGCGCGTACCCGTTGTCGTCGGGGTCGCCGGAGCGGACCCACGTCA
>JAEMQS010000031.1 GCA_016463765.1 Solirubrobacteraceae bacterium
CGATCGCGCCGACGTTGTTGAAGTTGTTGAGGATGTGGATGTCCGGGTCGCCGTCCGCGTGGGCGATGGTGGCGTTGAAGTAGTCCCAGCCCTCGGGGTCGTCACTCGCCATGGACCCGACGAGCGCGAGCTGCACGTCGCCGATCTCCTCCTTCACCAGCCGGTAGGCATCGATGACGCCGAGCGGGTCCTTCCACGGGTCGAACCGGGAGACCTGGCAGATGAGCGGCCGGTCGACGTCGATGCCGAACTGCTGGCAGACGTACGAGGCGTCCTCGGGGGAGAGCGCCATGTTCTTCGGCGCGAGCGGATCGATCGCGGGCGGGACGATGTTCACGTTGCCCTGCATCCCGTCAGGGACGTAGGCCGGCATGTGGAAGAGCGACTGCGGGTAGTCGGCGATCCACGGCAGCAGGCGGCCGATGGTGTCGGGGTTCGGGGTCGACACGTCGATGTGGCAGCGCCAGACCCAGCCCTTGGACTTCTCCGGGACGAGCTTGTAGAGCGCGGCGGGCTGCGGGTCGTGCACGAGGCAGACGTCCATCCCGCCGGCCAGCTCGCGGGAGTTCATCTCGTTGTAGCGCTCCCACGTCGCCCACTCGTCCGGGGTGAGGTCCTGCGGGTTGCCCTGCAGCGCGTTGTGCATGAGCTTCGTCGCGTTGAAGAACTCCTCGCGGCCGTAGATGACCTGCCACTCGGTCTCCAGGCCGACGTCGTTCATCAGCGGGATGAGCGTGTAGAGGATCTCGGCGACGCCGCCGCCGAACGCGGTCGCCGAGAGATGCACCACCCGGGCGCCCTCCAGCGGTTTGGCCAGCTCGTGGATCTCCTCGATGAGGTCGCGGCCGCAGATGTGGGTGTAGTCGGCGAGCTTCTTGGTGCCGACGGCGACGGGCTGGAGCACGCGCTGATCCTAGGTCGTCGGCCGGTGGGCAACCGCGGGCATGTGGCGAAGCTTGCCACACGCCCGCGGTGGCCCTGCCGAATCAGTGCGCGGCGACAGGCGCGGCGTCGGCGCCGGGATGGGCGGCGACCTGTGGCGCGCCGCTGCGCAGGGTCAGCCCGACGACGACGGATCCGGCGGCGATGATCGCCGCGGCGATCCAGAACGCCGTCGTGTACCCGTGCACTTCGGCGGCTGCGATCACCTCGGGACTGGGCCCGCCGTTCGTGGTGACGTAGTCCGTCGTGGCACTGGCGGCGAGCGTGCTGAGCAGCGCCGTGCCGACCGCGCCGCCGACCTGCTGCATGGTGTTCACCATCGCCGAGGCGACGCCTGCGTCCTGCTGCTCGACGTTCAGCGTCGCCGTGTTGAACACCGGCGCGAACACCTGCCCCATGCCGAGGCCGAGCAGGATGATCGCGGGCAGCACGTGCGCGGCGTAGGTCGAGTCGACCTGGAGCTGCGCGAGCCACACCAGCGATCCGGCGATGGCGACCATGCCGCCGGTGATGAGCGGCCGGGGCCCGACGCGCGGCAGCAGCCGGGTCGTCGCCAGCCCCGCGCTGATCGCGATCGCGAACGTCATCGGCAGGAACGCGGCGCCTGACTCCACCGGGCTGAAGCCCAGCGTGCGCTGGAGGTAGAACGTCAGGAACAGGAAGACGCCGAACATGCCGATCGCGGTGATGCCCATGCCGAGGTAGGCGCCGCCCCGGTTGCGGTCGGTGACGATCCGCAGCGGCAGCAGCGGCTGCGCCACGCGGGTCTGGAGCGCGACGAACGCGACCAGCAGGACGCCGGAGAGCCCGAGCGACGCCAGCGTGAGCGTGTCGGTCCATCCGTCGGACTCGGCGCGCGAGAACCCGTAGACGAGCAGGAACAGGCCCGCCGACGCCGTCGCGACACCGGGGAGGTCGAGCTTCGGCCGGTGCTCGGGGCGCGTGTCGGAGAGCAGCGCCATCGCCCCGAGCGCCGCGGGGATCGCGAAGAACAGGTTGACGAACATGCACCAGCGCCACGACAGGTACTCGGTGAGCACGCCGCCGAGCAGCAGGCCGAGCGACGCGCCGCCGCCGGCGATGGCGCCGAAGATCCCGAAGGCCTTCGCCCGCTCCGGGCCGGACGAGAACGTGACCGTCAGCAGCGAGAGCGCGGACGGAGCGAGCATGGCGCCGAAGACGCCCTGCAGCGCGCGGGAGGCGACGAGCACCTCGAAGCTCTGCGCGAAGCCGCCGATCGCCGACGCGACGGCGAACCCGGCGAGGCCGGTGACGAAGAGGCGGCGACGCCCGAAGAGGTCGCCGAGCCGGCCGCCGATGAGCAGCAGGCTGCCGAACGCGAGCGCGTAGGCCGTGATGACCCATTGTCGGTCGGCGTCGGAGAAGCCGAGGTCCGCTTCAGCGGACGGGAGCGCGATGTTCACGATCGTCGCGTCGAGGACGACCATGAGCTGCGCGACGCCGAGGATCACGAGGATCAGCCAGCGCCGGTCGTGATGAGGATTGGTGGTGGTGGCAGTCATGTGCCGCAACGTACCACACAAATGGAAGTGATGTTCTCAGTTCCACATCTGTATGATCCTGACGTGGCCACATCCCCTGCACCTCGCGGTCTTCGGGCCGATGCCGAGCGCAACCGCCAGCGCCTGCTCGACGCGGCGGCGGAGCTCTTCGCCGAGCGTGGCCTCGACGTCTCGCTCCAGGAGATCGCCGCCCACGCGGGCGTCGGCGTCGCCACCGCGTACCGGCGCTTCCCCGATCGCGCGGCCCTGGTCGACGAGCTGTTCGATCAGCGCCTCGGGCAGGTGATCGCGATCGCGCAGGAGGGCCTGGAGCACGACGACCCGTGGGTCGCCTTCGTGCAGGTCATGGAGGGCATCCTCGAGCGGATGTCCGGCAACCTCGGCCTCAAGCAGCTGATGATGGGCGAGGTCCGCGCCGGCGAGCGTCAGGCGCGGCTGCGCGCGCAGCTGCTGCCCGTCATGTCGCAGGTCATCCGTCGCGCGCAGGAGGCCGGTGAGGTGCGGCCCGACCTCGAACCGACGGACATGCCGATCTTCAACGTGATGATCACCGCGGGGATGCACCTGACCCAGCCGACGCATCCTGACCACTGGCGGCGGATGCTGGTGATCATGCTCGACGGGATCCGCGTGCGCCGCGACGAACCGTCGCCGCTTCCCGCGCCCGCCCTCGCGGTCGAGGACCTCCCGCGGGTCATGGGCACGCTGCGGCCGGGCTAGTACCTGGCCCGCAGCCGGGCGATCCCGGCGTCCATCTGGGCGACGAGCTTGCCGTGCAGCTCCGCGTTCGCGCTGGCGAGGATGCTCATCTGGAAGTCGTGGCCCGACCCGAGCAGCGGCCGGTCGCCGAGGGTGCGGCCGGCACAGTCGGTGACGATCGCGCCGCCCTCTTCCAGGATGAGAACGAGCGCGGCGAGGTCGTACGGCGAGTTGTTGAGGATGGCCCCGTCGCCGACGCGCTCGAAGGCGGCGCGCACCTCCGGGACCTCTTCGATCATCCGCGGCCCCGGCTCGAGGAACGCGTCGAGCTGGCCGGTCAGCACGCAGACGCCGTCGAAACAGGCGGACCCGAGATCGAAGACGCCGCCGCCGACCGACGAGCGGTCGATGAGCTCGCCGACGACCTCGATGAGCTCCCGCGCCGGGCGTCCCCGGAAGCCGAACACCCAGAAGAGGCGAGACAGGTCGGTGTTCGCCGACAGCCGGATCGGGTCCGTCGACGTCACCCCGCCGCCGCGCACGGCCACGTACTCGCGCCCCGTCTTGATCTCGATGATGACGCCGACCGACACGTCGCCCATGACCGGCTCGCCGTCGCCGAGCGGCGCGGCCGCGACCGACACGCACGCCGACTCGAAGCCGGCGATCGCCGGGCGCGTCCCGTCGATCGGGTCGACGATCAGGACGGTGTCCGCGCCGGGCGGCGAGACCAGCCCCTGGTCCTCCGAGTACCACGCCAGCTGCGGCGCGCGCTCGCGCAGGAACGCGGCCAGCTCCTCCTCGGCGCCCTCGTCGATGCGGAACGTCACATCGCCGCCCACGCCGATCTGCCCGTGGCCACGCGCGGCGACCGCGCCCAGCTCGGGTCGCACGCGCGCGGCGAGCGCCCGCGCGAGCTCGACGCACAGATCGCGCAGCGCGGCGTCGGTCACCGCGTCTGGGCGGGCCGCTTGCCGACCGTGATCGTCACGGTCTGGCGCTCGCCGTCGCGGACGACCACGACGGGGACCTCGTCGCCGGGTGCGACACGCTGCAGCGCCTGTCCGAGGTCGTCGGGATCGCGGATGGGCCGGCCGGCGAGCTCGACGATCACGTCGCCGCCGGTCCGGTACGTCGAGGCCTGGAACCGCGCGCGGTCGTCGCCGCCGCGCAGCCCTCCGTCGTCGGCCGGGCCGCCGTCGTTGACCGCCTGGACCCACGCGCCGGTGTCGGTCCCCAGCTCGAAGCGCTTGGACAGCTGCGGGTAGACCGGCGCCGTCTCGATCCCGAGATACGCGTACTCGACCTTGCCGCTGCGCCGCAGCGCGCTGACCGACCGCCGGACCATGTCGACGGGCACCGCGAAGCCGACCCCCTCGCCACCGCCGCCGGTCGAGCGGATCTGTGAGTTGACGCCGAGCACGCGACCGCGGGCGTCGACGAGCGGGCCGCCGGAGTTCCCGCGGTTGATCGCCGCGTCCGTCTGGATCGCGCCGGAGATCGTGAACCCGGTGAGCGAGTCGATCGTGCGATCGATGCCGCTGATGATCCCGACCGACAGCGACTGCGGCTCCCCGTACGGCGAGCCGATGGCCGCGACCGGCGCGCCGACACGCACCTCGCGCGATGCGCCGAACGACAGCGGGCGCAGCGTCAGCCCGCCGCGCTGGACGCGCAGGAGCGCGATGTCGGCGTTCGGGTCCACCCCGACGATCCGCGCGGGGACCTGGTTGCCGTCGGCGAACTGGACGTACACGTCCTCGGCGCGCTTGAGGTCCCGGCCCTCGCCCTCGGTGACAACGTGCGCGTTGGACACGATCTCGCCGTTCTCGGAGATGACGAAGCCCGAGCCGACGCCCTCCTCGGGCCGGTCGTTCGCTCCGCCGCTGCGTCCGAACACGCTGAAGACCGTCACGACGCCCGGACCCACCCGCTCGTAGACGGCGGCCGGATCGAAGCGCACGGCGTTCGCGCTCGGCGCGTCGCGCACGACCTCGACCCGCGTGGTGCGCTGCACCGTCGTCGGCTCGCCGTTGGCGCCGTCCTCGTCGCCGCCGATGGAACAGCCGCTGAGGAGCACCGCGCCGGCCAGCGCAGCCGCGAGAAGTCGCCGAGGGTTCACGAAGGCAGCTCGAGGGAGAACGTCGTCCGGCCCGGCACGGATTCGACCGCCAGGCGCCCGTGCATGCGCTCGGCCAGCTCACGTGCGATCGCCAGGCCCAGCCCCGACCCCGAGACGTCGTTGCCGGTGTAGAACGGCTCGAAGATCCGGGCGAGCGCGTCGCGGCGGATGCCCGGCCCGTCGTCGCGCACGGCGAGGCGCACGCGCTGGTCGCGGCGGCTGGCGCTCACGACGAGGTCGGTGCCGTCGGGCGTGTGGACGATGGCGTTGTCGATGAGGATGCGCAGGACCTGAGCCACCCGCTCAGGGTCGCACACCGCCTCGATCGGCTCGCCGTCCAGGCGCAGGGTGAGGTGGGACTCCGAGCCCTGCAGCGCCGGCTCGAACTCCGAGGCGACGGCGCGGGCGAGCACCCCGACGTCGGTCTCCTCCGGCCGCAGCTCCAGCGACCCGGCCTCCAGCCGCGACAGGTCGAGCAGCGACGTGGCCAGCGTGCCCAGCCGGGCGACCTGCTCACGGACCTGCGCCACGAAGTGCTTGCGCGTCTCCTCGTCGAGCTCCTCGTCCTCCAGCAGTTCGAGAAACCCGGCGAGGGAGAAGATCGGCGTGCGCAGCTCGTGCGACGCCGTCGCGATGAACCGCTTGCGGGCGCTGTCGAGCTCGGCGAGCTGGCGCTGCATGTCGTCCAGCGCGCGGGCGAGCTGTCCGAGCTCGTCGAGCTGCTGCGTGGGGAACTGCGTGCTGAAGTCGCCTGCGGCGACGCGCTCGGCGCCCTGCTCGAGCTGGGACACCCGGCGGGTCAGAGGCGTCGACACCAGGAGGCCCGCGACGAGCGACAGCGCGAGCGCCAGTCCGCCCGCCGTGAGGATCTGCCGGCGGATGAGCGCGACGTTGTCGTCCACGTCGGAGAGGGGCGCGGAGTAGACGAGCACGTGGGTGACGTCGCCCTGGTCGTCGAGCAGCGGAACAGCGGCCTGACCCAGCGGCCCCTCGTCCGACGACTCGCCGCCGGTCTGCGACTGCCGCGCCCGAGCGGTGTCTGGGGCGATCGCGAACTGCAGGTCCTGGATGTCGGTCTCACCGGTGGAGTCGCTGACGGGCAGCGCCTGCAGGCCGAGCGTGCCGCGCGAGACGACGAGCAGGGTGACGCGCGTGTTCGTCCGGTCGGCGGCGCGGCGCACGGCGCGATCGAGGTCGGGCCCGGACCGCTCCGCGTCCACGGCCTCGGCGACGGGCGGGGTCCAGCGCTCGGCGCCGACGGCCAGCGAGTCGAGCTTCTCCTGGCGCAGCTCGCTCTCCAGCTGCGGCGTGACGTAGGCGTAGACCACCGCCACGGCGGCGAGGGTCATCGCGAAGAACAGGAACGTCAGCTTCGCGCGCAGGGAGCGCAGGAGGCGCATGGGGGCGAGTCTCGCGCCTCAGTCGTCGTCGCGGAACCGGTACCCGACACCACGCACGGTGAACAGGTACTCCGGCTGCTTGGCGTCGAGCTCGAGCTTCTCGCGCAGGTGGCGGATGTGGACGTCGATCGTGCGCGGGTCGCGGTAGGCGCTGTCGCCCCACACGCGGGTCAGCAGCATGTCGCGCGTGAACACCCGGCCGGGGTTGCGACCGAGCGCGGCGAGGATCTCGAACTCGACGTACGTCGTCTGCACCTCGTCGCCGCGCACCTTCACCGACCGCTTGGCGAAGTCGATCGCCAGCTCGCCGGACTCGAGCGTCTCGTCCTCGGGCGCCTCGCGGTCGCGGGCCATGCCGGCGCGGCGCAGCGTCGCCTTGACCCGCGAGCGGAACTCCCGCATGGAGAACGGCTTGGTGATGTAGTCGTCGGCGCCGAGCTCCAGGCCGAGGACCTTGTCGATCTCCTCGGCCTTCGCCGTGAGCATGATGATCGGGACGGTGGACTTGGCCCGCAGCCGGCGGCAGACCTCCAGCCCGTCCATCCGGGGCATCATCACGTCCAGCACCACGAGATCGAACGTCGATTCGTTGAAGCGCGCGAGTGCCTCGCGCCCGTCCGAGGCCTGGACGACCTCGTAGCCGTCCTTGCGCAGCGGGTAGCTCAGGAGTGTCTGCACCGACTGCTCGTCGTCTGCCAGCAGGATGCGGGGGGCACGATCGACCACACCACTAGTGTGGCACCGTGCTCGAAACGCGTTTCTATCGCGTCGGGCTGCTGCCGGTCGCGCTGGTCCTGATCGTGGTCGCGTTCTCGCTGCAGGAGCCACCACGCTCGGTCCGGACGACGCTCGCCGCCGACGCGTTCAGCGGCACGCGCGCCATGGCCACACTCGACCGGCTGGCCGATGCGTACCCGGTCCGCCGTCCGGGCGACGTCGCCGACGACCAGCTCGGCCAGCGCGTGGCGGGCGACCTGCGGACCGCGCGGTTCTCCGTGCGCGAGGAGATCCACAGCGCACGGACGATCGACGGCACCCGTGACCTACGGCTGGTGATCGGCGAGCGGACAGGGACGTCGAGCCAGCGGATCGTAGTCGTCGCCCACCGGGACGCTGCTGGACCGGGGGCTCGGGCCGAGCTCTCGGGGACGGCGGCGCT
This sequence comes from Solirubrobacteraceae bacterium, assembly GCA_016463765.1. GTDB lineage: Bacteria > Actinomycetota > Thermoleophilia > Solirubrobacterales > Solirubrobacteraceae > Svornostia. The sequence goes on from JAEMQS010000031.1 coordinate 7,846, forward strand.
CCTGGAGCTCGCGCGCGTCGTGGGCGCCCCCAGGCGGACGTCGAAGACCCTCATGCTCGTGTCGACCAGCGGCGGCAGCGGCGGCGCGGCGGGGGCGATCGAGCTCGCCCGTCAGCTGGCGGGCCAGGACGTGTCGGCCGTGCTCGTCCTGGGAGCCCTCGCCGCGGATGAGCTGCGGCGCCCGACGGTCGTCCCCTGGTCGAACGGCCTGGGCATCGCGCCGCTGCAGCTGCGCCGCACCGTCGAGAGCGCGTTGCGCACCGAGACGGGCCTGGCCGCCAGCCAGCCGCGCGCGCTGAGCCAGACCGGCCGCTACGCCGTCCCGGGCACCCTCGGGGAGCAGGGGCCGCTCGTGGCGGCCGGGCTGCCCGCCGTCCTGCTGTCGGCCTCCGGCGAGGCGCCGCCGCCCGCCGACGCCGAGGTCTCGCCCGCCCGGATGCAGAGCTTCGGCCGCACCGCCCTGCGGGTGGTCACCGCGCTCGACAACGGGCCGGCGATCCGCAACGACCACAGCCCGAGCGTCGTCGTCCAGGGCAAGGTCATCCCCGCGTGGGCGCCTCGGCTGCTGCTCGGGGTGCTGCTCCTGCCTCCGCTGCTGGCCCTCGTCGACGCCTTCGCCCGGGCACGCCGTCAGCGCACCGAGATCGGACCGTGGATCACGTGGACGCTGCTGGCCGCCGTGCCGTTCGTGGCCGCGGCGCTGATCGCGCGTCTGATCGGACTGGCGGGCCTGCTGCCGGTTGCTCCGGCGGCACCGGCGCCCATCAGCACCGTGCCGGCCGCCGTCGGTGCGCTCGTCGGGGTAGCCCTGGCCGGGCTGCTCGCGGCCGCCGCTGTGCGCTTCCCGCGCCGCACTGTGATGCGCACGGTCGGTGGCGACGCGGCGGCGCCCGGGGCGGCGGTCGGCGCGCTGCTCGTCCTGTGGGCCGTGACCTTCGTCCTGTGGTTCCTGAACCCGTTCAGCGCCGCGCTGCTGATCCCGGCGCTGCACGTCTGGCTGTTCGCGCTCATGCCGGAGTTCCGCCCGCCGCGCGCGTGGGGCCTGACGCTGTGCGCGGTGCTCGCGGTGCCGGCCGTCGCACTGGGCGCGTGGGTCGCGGCGACGTTCGGCCTCGACCCGGTCGACCTGGCGTGGACGGCGCTGATGAGCATCGCCGGCGGCCACGCGTCGCCGGTCGGCTGGCTGCTGTGGAGCGTCGCGGCGGGCGCCGTGGTCTCGGGTGTCGCGATCGCGTGGCGCGGCCGGGCCCACGCCGGTGACGAGGACGTGGAGATCACGATGCGCGGGCCGCGGTCCTACGCGGGCCCGGGATCCCTCGGCGGCGTGGAGTCCGCCCTGCGGCGATGACCACGCGCGAGACGTTCCATCAACTCGGCACGGTCCTGGTGATCGCCGGCGTGCTGCTGGTGGCCGACGCGATCGCGACGATCGCGTGGCAGGAGCCGATCTCGGCGATCTACGCCGGCATCACGCAGGAGGCGCTCGCGGGCGACCTCGAGCAGCTCGAGGAGGCCAAGCCGACGGTCGTCGAGACCCGGGCGCTGGAACAGCTCGCGAGCAGCACGCGGCGGATGGCGTTCCTCGGCAGGTCGCTGCGGCGTGAGGCCGATCCCGGCGAGGCCATCGGCCGCATCACCGCCAAGAGCGGGCGGATCGACTCCGTCATCGTCGAGGGCACCGACCCCGCGGAGCTGCGCAAGGGGCCCGGGCTCTACGAGTCGACCGTGTACCCGGGCGTGGGCGGCACGACGGCGATCGCCGGCCACCGCACGACCTACGGGGCGCCGTTCCGGCACATCGACAAGATAAGCCCAGGCGACCGGATCCTCGTCGAGATGCCCTACGGGCGGTTCGTCTACCGGGTGCAGGAGCGCAAGATCGTCGCGCCGACGGCCGTCGAGGTCATCAAGAACGTCGGCTACGACCGGCTCGTCCTCACCGCGTGTCACCCGCTGTACAGCGCGGCGAAGCGGATCGTCGTCTTCGCCCGGCAGATCTCGGCGGAGCCGCGCGGTGCGGCCAGGGGCGGCGCGCCACTGCCCGCGCCGGGCGGGAAACCCCGGCGTTTGCAGGACTCTGGGCTCAGCGAGGACGCCCCCGTAGGGGCTGGACCGTAGGTCGGACGTCCAGGGTCAGCGCACACGCGCATGGACACTCGGCCGAGGGGGAACCACCCCTGATCAATCGGCCCCCCGCCAAGGTCGATAGGGACACCACCAAGGCAGGGGTGCGGGACCTCAGCCGAAGGCAGGGAAGAAGATGAGTGTTCAAGAGTTGAAGCGACGCGTGGCCGATGACGGCTACGACGTCGACCCACGCCTGGTCGCAGAGGCATTGCTGCGACGCAACGGACTGGACGCGATCGCAGGGGCGATCGCGGGCAGGCCGCTTCTCAATGACGGTGGTCGTAGCCGCGCAGCGGGTGCGAGCTCCCGGCGAGGCGGGCCAGGCCTGGCCCCGAGCTGACGCGTCCGACCCACCGCAGGTGCGGTGCCGCGGCCTCGGCCTCGGCCTGCCGCTGCGGTGGGATGCACGCGAGCAGCTCGTAGTCCTCGCCGCCGGTCACCGCGAACTCGCCGGGCACGACCCCCAGGTGCTCCGCGACGTTCGCGACGCCGCCGGCCAGCGGCACCGCTGCGAGGTCCAGCTCGAGCGTGGCGCCGCTCGCTTCGGCGACGTGCCCGGCATCGGCTGCGAGGCCGTCGGACAGGTCGATCATCGCCGTCGCCCCCGCGGCGGCCAGTTTCCGCCCCTCGGAGAGCCGTGGCCGGGGCCGCAGGTACGCGTCGGTGAGCGCCTGCGGCCCGGTCGCGCGGCCGTCGAGGATTGCGAGGCCCGCGGCGCTCGCGCCGAGCGGGCCGGTGACGCCGACGAGGTCGCCGGGCTGCGCACCCCCGCGGGTCACGAGGTCCTCGGGTGAGGCGGCCCAGCCGACCACGGTGACGGCGAGGGACAGCGCCGGGGCAGCGGTGACGTCGCCGCCGATGACGGCGACGCCGGTTTCGGCCGCCAGCGCCGCCATGCCGCGGGCGAGGTCGAGGACGTCGTCGTCGGCCAGCTCGGCGGGCAGCCCGAGGGCGACGTAGGCCTCCCCGGCGCCGGCGCCCATCGCCGCGAGATCGGAGAGCGCCCCGGCGAGCGCGCGCCACCCGGCGTCGTACGGGGCGGTGTGGCCCGGCCCCAGGCGGAAGTGCACGCCGTCGACCATCTGGTCGATCGAGGTGACGGCGACTCCGGTCCCACGGACCACGGCGGCGTCGTCACCCGACCCGATCACCACGCGATCGTGCGGCGCGGGCAGCAGCTCGCGCAGTCGGGCGATCAGTGAGAACTCATCCACGGCCGCGTGCTCCGCGGGCCACAGCGACTACCTATGGCGGTAGACGATGCGCGCGCGGTCGAGGTCGTACGGCGACAGCTCGACGCGGACCCGGTCGCCCGGGAGGATGCGGATGCGGAACCGGCGCATCTTGCCGGCGACGTGGCCGAGGACCATGTGATCGTTGTCCAGCTTGACGCGGAACATCGCGTTGGGGAGGGCCTCGACGACCTCGCCCTCGAATTCGACCTTTTCTTCCTTGGACATGCGGAGTCGAGGCTAGCAGCGCCGCGCGCCGCGGGTCACTCGCCGGCGCCGGTGCCCCCGGCGGTGCCGTCGCCCGGGGTCACGGTCTCCTGCGGCGCGGGGGACGCGGGCACCTCCTGCGGCGGGGTCTCATACGCGTCGTCGTTGAACGTCGCGCCGCCGTTGCCTCCGGTGCCGGTGCCCGCGCCGGTCTCGTAGTCCTGCGCGGCTTGGGTGCCGCCGTTGCGGTCGTACTCCTCGTCGCCGGTGCCGCCGCTCTGCTTCTGGTAGGTGCCGGAGAAGCTCTGGCCCTGGAACGGCACCTTGGGCTGGGGGAAGTCGCCGCAGTAGTCGCGCTTGGCGACCTTCATGTAGTCGCCCCAGATCTCCGCGGGGAACGTGCCGCCGGCGACGGGACCGCCGAAGTACGTCGACGTCATCTCGATCTGCTTGTCGGGGTAGCCGACCCACGTCGAGGTCGCCAGGCGGGGCGTGTAGCCGACGAACCAGGCGTCGCGGTGGTTGTCCGTCGTGCCCGTCTTGCCGGCCGCCGGGCAGCCGATCTGCGCCTTGCCGCCGGTGCCGCCGGTGATGTTCTGCTTGAGGATCTTCGTGATCTCGTAGACCTCACCGTCGGTGAACGCCTTGTGCCGCCGGGGCTTGGTCAGGTCGTCGACCTCGCCGTCGGGGAACGTCACCTTCGTGATCGCCTTGGGCTTGTTGCGCCAGCCGCCGGAGGCGAGCGTCGCGTAGGCGTTGGCCATCTCCAGCGGGGAGACGCCGTTCTCCAGGCCGCCCAGGCCCTCGGCGGGGAAGGAGTTCAGCTTGCTCTTGATCCCCATGTCGCGGGCGGCCTGCGTGACGTTGTCCGGGCCGACGTCGAGGTCGAGCTGCATGTACACCGAGTTGTCCGACGCGAGCGTGGCGCGCACGAGGTTCATGCTGCCGCCGTACGAGTTCGAGTACGTCTTGACCTCGATGGGCCCGTAGCGCGGGTCGTTGAGCTTCAGCGGCTTGGAGGTGTAGCTCGTCGACGCCGGGTTGATGCCCTTCGCGACGGCTGCCATGAGCACCATGGTCTTGAAGGTCGATCCCGGCTGGCGGGTGCCCTGGGCGGCGAGGTTGAACTTGCGGTCCTTGTACTGGGCGGACGTCGCCATCGCGCGGATGTAGCCGTTGCGCGGGTCGATCGACACGATCGCCGACGACGGCGCGCCCGAGAAGTTCAGGCGCCCGGCGATGGCCTTGCGCGCGGCCTGCTGGAGCTTGAGGTCGATCGTGGTCTTGATCGACAGGCCGCCCTGGCGGACCTTCTCGACGCCGTAGCGGTCGATGAGCTCCTGCTTGACGTAGTCGAAGAAAAAGCCCTCGCGGCGCTCGGTGTAGTACTTGCTGGGCTTGACGCCGAGCTCCATCGCCTTCGTGCGCTCGGCGGTCTCCTTCTTGATCATGCCCTCCTCGGCCATCTGGTCGAGCACGTCGTTGCGACGGGCGATCGCCTTCTCGGGCGCGCGGAACGGGCTGTACGCCGACGGGGCCTGCGGCAGGCCGGCGAGCATCGCGGACTCGTGGAGCTTGAGGTCCGCGGCGGGCTTGTCGAAGTACGTGCGGGCAGCCGCCTGCACGCCGACGGCCGTGACGCCGCCCTCGGTGCCGTACGGCACCGAGTTGATGTACTTGGCGAGGATCCAGGCCTTGCCCTCGCGGCCGGGGTGCGCGTTCTCGAGCTCCTCGGCGAGCTTCGCCTCACGGATCTTGCGCTCGAAGGTGCGCTCGTTGTCGCGGTACAGCGCGCGGACGAGCTGCATCGTGAGCGTCGAGCCGCCCTCCACCGTCTTGCCCGACTGGATGTTCTTCACGCCGGCGCGGACGACGCCCTCGAAGTCGACGCCCTTGTGGTCGTAGAAGCGCCGGTCCTCGATCGCGATCGTCGCGTTCTTCATGTTCTGCGGGATCTCCCGCGACTTGATCGGCCGGCGCAGCACGCTCGACTCGATGAAGCCCAGGCGCGTGCCGTCGGCGGCGTACACGACGCTCGTGGTGCCCGGGTCCTGCGGCTTGAGCTCGCGGAGGTCCGGCGCGCTCTGCGCGATGCCCACGACCCAGGCCACCGCGCCGAGGCCGCTGAGCGCGAGCAGCGTGACGAACACCCCGAGGACGAGGAAGGCGGGCTTGGAGGCGCCACCACGTTGACGGCGGCGGCGCAGGCGGTCACGGCGAGCGGACATGACGGTGCAAGGAACACGCCGGAGTCACGATCGACCCGCGGCGAGCAGAAAAGTCTAGCCAGCAGCCGGGTTCGGCCCCGAGGGACCAGCTCCTGCGTCGTTCTCCGGCAGTAGGCGCGCCGCCCGCAGGCGGGTCAGGCACTGCGCGCGCAGCTCGCCTTCGGCCGCGAGTCGCTGGGCGGGCATCGTCGTGGGGCCGCTCACCACGAGCTTCACGGCGCCCTCGAGCACCATGTCCGCCACGCGCACCGAGGCGTGCCCCGCGGTTTCGTCGCGGAGCACCGTCACCGCGCGCTGCACGTCGGCCTCGGGCGGCAGCCACAGGACGACCTCGGTCCCGACCTCGGGGGAGATGATCGTGTCGTTGCGGACGATCGCCCCGATCATCTCCTTGTTCGGGACGATGACCCGCGCGTTGGCGGCGGTGCGGATGTACGTCGAGGTCAGCCGCACGTCCTCGACGACGCCGGTGTGGTCGCCCACGGTGATCGCGTCACCGATGCGCACGGGCTGCGCGACGGCGAGCTGGACGCCGGCCAGCGCGTTGCCGAGCACCTGCTGGCTGGCGAAGCCGACGATGGCCGCGAGCAGGGCGGTGGAGGCCAGCAGGCTGCTCGTGACGCTGCTCAGCGCGTCGATCTGCGAGATCGCGACGAAGACGCCGAACGCCAGGATCACGGCGACGACGAGCCGCCGGATGACGTTGAAGCGCGTGGCCAGCACGGGGTCGACGCGGTCGCCCGCCATCGCGCCGGCATGGCCGAGCATGTTCCGCACGATGAGGGCCGCGGCCCCGGCCACCAGGAGGGCGACCCCGGCGGCGATGGCACCATCCACCCAGTCCATGACGCCTGACGGTACCCCAGCCACCGCCCGTCCCCCCGTCGCCGCGCGGGTCCGCGCGGCGCTCGCCACACCCGCCTGGCGCGACGCGCTGACCGCGCTCGCCGCCTCCCGGCTGCTCGTCGTCGCGGCCGGGATGTTCGCGGCGGTGGTCTTCGGGTTCAGCGCGCGCGCCGAGGATTTCGACCCGGCCGGGCTGACGATCGGGTTGGGGTCGGTGGGCGACGTGGTCGCGGCGCCATTCGCCCGCTGGGACACGGTGTGGTTCCTGGCCATCGCCGGCGACGGCTACGACGGCGGGGCGCGTGCGGCGTTCTTCCCGCTGTACCCGCTGCTCGTGGGCGCGGTCGGGACGGTGCTGGGCAGCGACCTGATCGCGGGGGTCGTGGTGTCGCTCGTCGCGTTCACGGGCGCGCTCGTCGCGCTGCACCGCCTCGTCGCGCTGGACTTCGGCGACCGGGTCGCCCGCGGCGCGGTGCTCGCCGTCGCGTTCTTCCCGATGTCGTTCTTCCTGTCGGCGGTCTACAGCGAGGCGCTGTACCTCGCGCTGTCGGTCGGCGCGTTCCTCGCGGCCCGCAGCGGGCGCTGGGCGTGGGTCGGACTGCTCGGCGGGTGCGCGGCGGCGACGCGCAGCGCCGGGATCGTGCTCCTGCTGCCCCTGTTCATCGTCTGGTGGAAGCAGCGCGAGCGGCGGACGGTGGACCTCGCGTGGCTCGCGCTGGTGCCCGCGGGCCTGCTCGCGTACGTCGCCGGCCTGGAGATCGCCGGGCTCGACCCGCTCGCGCCGTTCGACGCCCAGGAGGTCTGGTTCCGCTCGTTCGCCGGGCCGTTCGTCGGCGCGTGGGACGGCGCGGTCGCCGCCTTCCAGGGGTCGCGTCAGCTGCTGTCCGGCGCCCGCGAGCCGGTGTACTTCACCGCCGCGGGCGGCGATCCTTACCTCGCCGCGCGGCACAACATCGAGCTCTTCGCGTGGCTCGTCCTGCTGCTGCCCGCGGTCGTCGGGGTCCTGCGGCGGCTGCCCATCGAGTACGGCGCCTACCTCGTCGCGGCACTGGCGCTGCCCCTGTCCTACCCGGTCGCGCCGCAGCCGCTGATGTCGTTCCCGCGCTTTGCCTGCGTGCTGTTCCCGCTCGCGATCTGGGCGGCGCTGTGGTGCGACGGGCACCGCTGGCGCGGGCGTGTCCTGCTCGGCGCGGGCGCGGTCGGATTGGCCGTCTACACAGGAATCTTCGCGACGTGGCACTGGACCGCCTGAGCCTCGTCACCTTCGACGCGATGGGCACGCTCGTCGGGCTGCGCGACCCGATCGCGGGGCTGCGCGACGCGCTGGCAGCACGCGGGGCGCAGGTCGACGAGGACGCGGCCCGGGCCGCGATGCGCGCCGAGATCGCGTACTACCGCGCCCACCACGACGAGGCGGTCGACGTCGACGCGCTGCTCGACCTGCGCCGCCGCTGCGCCGCTGTGGTGCGCGACGCGCTCCCGCCCACGGGGCTCGACGACGACGCGATCCTCGCGGCGCTGTTGGACGCCGTGCGCTTCGAGGTCCTGCCCGGCGCGCTGCAGGCCCTGGGCGCGATCCGCGCGCAGGGGATAGACATCGCCGTGGTCAGCAACTGGGACGTCTCGCTGCACGCGGTGCTCGGGCAGACCGGGCTCGCGCCGCTCGTCGACCGGGTGGTGACGAGCGCGGAGGCGGGCGTCGCCAAGCCCGACCCCGCGATCTTCGCGCCGCTGCTCGACGGCGTCGATCCAGCCGCCGCGCTGCATGTCGGCGACTCGCTCGACGACGACGTCGCCGGGGCGCTGGCGGCGGGCATGCGCGCCGCGCTCGTCGCGCCGGGCGGCCCGCCCGCGGACGTGCCGCCCGGCGTGATCGTCCTGCGCGGACTGGCCGACCTGGCGGGACCGGACCAGCCGCTCCCGTACCCTGGAGGGGACTGATGACGAGCCTGCCTCCGGCCTACGTCCACCCCGGCCCGCCGCCGGAGCCGCCCGAGTACCCCGAGGGCCTGCCGCCGCTGAAGGTCGGCGCCGCGACCTGGAAGCCCTGGACGGGCTTCCTCGTGATCGTGCTCGCGTTCTCCGTCCCGCTCGTGCTGGGCCTGCTTGCGGGCATCGGCATCGCGCTCGCCGGCGGAGACCTCGAGGACGACCTGCCGTCCGGCGTGCTCATCGCGCTGACGTTCGCGCAGGACATCGGCTTCATCCTCGCGCCGCTGCTGGTCGCGACGTGGTTCGCCGCGCGGCCCAGGAGCGAGGACTTCGGCCTGGCGCCGCCCCGGCGGGCGTGGCTCGCGGTCGGCCTGCTCATCGCCGTCTACGTCGGGTACGTCGTCATCAGCGGCATCTACATCCAGGCGTTCGGCTTCGAGGCCGAGGACCAGCTGCCCGACGAGCTCGGGGTCAACAACTCGAACGTCAACCTCGTCCTCGTCCTCGTCCTCATCACGGTGATGGCCCCCGTCGCGGAGGAGATGCTGTTCCGCGGCTACATCTACCGCGCGCTGCGCAACGGGCTCGGCGTCGCGGGCGCCGCGATCCTGTCCGGCATGATCTTCGGCGGCATCCACCTTGGCTCGTCGCCGACGGAGTTCATCCCGCCGCTCATGCTGCTCGGCGTCGGGCTCGGGCTGCTGTACCAGTGGACGGGTTCGCTCTACGCGCCGGTGGCGCTGCATGCGTTCAACAACGCGATCGCGTTCGGCGTGCTCATCGAGTGGACCTGGCAGATCCCGCTGCTCATCGCCGGGTCGATCGTGGTGTCGCTGCTCGCGCTGCGGCTGCTCAGCGACGCGCTGGGAAGCCGCCGGTCGGCGGCGCTCGGCGTCACCAGCACCGCCTGAGCGGCTTTCACCAGCGGTTCACCACGCGGCAACACCGGCGCGGCGCGCCAGACGTAGCGTCGCGCGCCATGCGTCTACACACCATTCCCCTGGCCATTGTGGCCGCCGTGGCGATTGCCACGCCAGCGGAGGCCGCCGTCCGCCCGCTCAAGCTGGAGTTCGTCGGCCGCACCGCCGCGCTCGGCGAGGCCCGCGCCGAGATCGCCGGCTTTCACAAGCCGACCGGCAAGCTCTTCTCCACAAACTCCGACCAGCAGCAGGTCAACGTCCATGACCTGGCCGACCCGACTGCTCCCGTCGCGCTGACCCCCATCGACATCTCGCCCTACGGCGGCGGGTCGCCGACCAGCGTCGCGGTCACGAACGCGTGCGGCGGCCGCATCGCGGTCGCGGTTCCCGGCGCCACCGAGACGACACCCGGCACCGTCGAGTTCTTCTCGACGAGCGGCACGCACCTCGAGAGCGTCCCGGCCGGCGTCCTCCCCGACATGCTCACCTTCGCCAAGAACGGGAGCACGCTGCTCGTCGCCAACGAGGCGCAGCCGGCGACCAACGGTTCCGCGGACCCCGAGGGATCGGTGACGCGCGTCCAGCTGCTCGCGAACTGCACGAAGGCCCCGATCGTCACGCAGATCAAGCTCGGCGGTGTGCCACTCGACCCCGGCGTCCGGATCTTCGGTCCCGGCTCCACCCCGGCGCAGGATCTCGAGCCCGAGTACATCGCAATCGCGCCCGACCAGAAGACGGCGTACGTGAGCATGCAGGAGAACAACGCCGTCGGCGTGCTGAACCTCCAGACCCGCAAGTTCACCGCGATCCGCGCGCTCGGGTACAAGGACTACGGCCTGGCGTCGAACGCGTTCGATCCCAGCGACCGTGACGGCATCGACCTCGATCCGTTCCCGAATGTGTTCGGCATGTACATGCCGGATGCGCTCGCGGCCTACGAGGTCGGCGGGCAGACCTACGTGGCGACGGCCAACGAGGGCGACGCCCGCGAGTACGACTACTTCGAGGAGGAGGTTCGTGTCTCGTCGAGCTCGGTGGTCCTCGACCCGACGGTGTTCCCGAACGCCGCCGCACTCAAGGGGCCGAACGAGCTCGGACGCCTGAACATCACGCGGACGATGGGCGATACCGACAACGACGGCGACTACGACAAGCTGTTCACGTTCGGCGGGCGGTCGACGTCGATTCTCGACGCCGGGGGCTCGCTCGTGTGGGACAGCGGCAGCTTCCTGGAGTCGTGGACCGCGACCAACGACGCGGCGAACTTCGGCAAGAGCAACGTCGCGGGCTCGCCGGTGGACGACCGCAGCGACAGCAAGGGCCCCGAGCCCGAGGGCGTCACGGTCGGCAAGGTCGCCGGTCGTCAGTACTCGTTCGTGTCCAACGAGCGCAGCGGCGGGATCTTCGCCTTCGACCTCGAGGACACGCCCGGTGAGGCCAAGTTCGCCGGGCACATCAACACCCGTGAGAGCGACCTCGGGCCCGAGGGCATCGCCTTCCTGGCGGGCTACCAGAGCCCGACCGGGGCGCCGGCGATCATCGTGACGAACGAGATCAGCGGCACGGTGTCGATCTACGCGGTCAAGCGCAAGTAGGACGCTGACGCGGATCCGTTGCCCAGAGTCGTACGATTCTGGGCAACGTGATCAGAACGCTTGCCCTCACCACCGTGCTCGGCGCGGCCGCTCTGCCGGTCGCGTCGGCTGTTGCCCAGTCGCCCGCGCCGACGACGACCACGCCGGTACCGGCGGTCGAGGAACGCCCCGAGCCCAAGCAGGGCAAGATCACGCTGCGCACCGAGCGGCCGATGGGCCTCGTGCAGTCCCGCGTGAAGGTCCGCGGCACGCTGACGCCGTACGTCGCCGGCCAGAAGGTCATCGTCCGGTTCTACCGCGGCGCGAAGAAGCTCCGCGTCGTCGAGGTCAGCGTCAAGCGCGACGGCAAGGTCGGCCGCTTCACCGTCGGCTACGCGCCGAAGAAGACCGGCCGGCTGACGGTCCGCGCCGTGCACCGCGAGACCGACGAGCTCGCCTCGATCACCGCGAAGGGCGTCGGCGTCGACGTGCTGCCGCGCCGCGTCGCTCCGGGCGCGAAGGGCGCCACGGTGCGCATCATGCAGGAGCACCTCGACCGGCTCGGGTACGTCGTCGGCAAGCGCGGGGTGTTCGACGCGCGGACGGCTCGCGCGGTCCTCGCGTTCCGCAAGGTCACCGGCATGGCCCGCACGTCGCAGGCCAACGAAGAGGTCTTCGCCCGGATCGCCCGGGGCGGCGGCAGGTTCAAGGTCAAGTTCCCCAAGCACGGCCGCCACGTCGAGGCCGACATCTCCCGCCAGGTGCTCGCGCTGATCGGGGCGAACGGCAAGGTCGAGCGGATCTACCCGACGTCGACCGGCGCGCCCGCCACGCCGACGATCCTGGGGTCGTTCAAGGTCTACCGCAAGGACCAGGGCACCAACGCGATCGGCATGGTGCACTCCGCGTACTTCATCCGCGGGTACGCCATCCACGGCTACAAGAGCGTGCCGACCTACAACGCGAGCCACGGATGCCTGCGCGTCCCGATCCCGGACGCGATGAACATCTTCCGCTGGGTCCGCTACGGCACGCGGGTCGACACGTACCGCTGAGTGCGAACGGGGCGCCGGCTCACCGCGTTCGCGACCGCGCTGAGCCCGACGCCCCACACCAGCAGCGCGAGGAACGCGGGCACGAGCTCGCGGGTCCACGCGTCGGCGCTGCGCGGCACCGCCCCCTCGAACGGCGCGCGCAGGATCTCGTTGGCGTCGGCGACGACGCTTTCGAAGCGGGTGGGCGGCTCCTCGGCCGGCGGCGCGGTCGCAGCGCTGTAGCTCACGCTCTGGCTCACGCGAGCCTGGGCGTCGTTCGAGACGCCATGCATCTGGTCGAGCGCGAAGAGCAGCACACCGAGCAGCACGAAGATGCTGCTCGCCAATGCGACGGCGCGTAGGGGCCTCCCAGCCACGATCCGTAGAGTACGCCCGCCATGACGGCCACCCAACGTTTGATCGATGAGCTCCGTACCCACTCCCTGGTCATGGGGGAGGTGGTGCTGACGAGCGGCGCGACGGCGCAGTACTACGTCGACGCCAAGCGCGCGATCCTGCGCCCCGCCGGGTTCCACGCCCTCGGCCAGCTGCTCGCCGAACTCGCCGTCGAGTGGCGCGCCACCGCCGTGGGCGGGATGACGATGGGCGCCGATCCCGTCGCGTGCGCGGCGCTCGCGGGCGGGGCGGACTGCAAGGCGTTCTTCGTCCGCAAGGAGTCGAAGGCCCACGGCCTGCAGCGCCGGGTCGAGGGTCCGCTGCTGACCGACGACGACCGCTGCCTCGTGGTCGAGGACGTCGTGACCACGGGCGGCTCGACGGTCAAGGCGATCGAGGCGCTCCAAGCCGAGGGCCGGACCATCGTGGGCGTCGTCAGCGTGCTGGACCGTCTCGCGGGCGGCGGCGAGCGCATCGAGGCCGCGGCCGGCGCGCCGTACCGCGCGCTGACCACGATCGACGACGTCTACCCCGACCGCCCGGCCTGAACGTCGCCGCCGCTCAGTGGCGGCGGACGTCCTCGCAGTTGCGCACGACGTCGTTGCGATCGACGTCGGCGCGGTCGCGGCCCGGTCCGCAGTCGACGATGTCGATCCCGCCGCCCACCGCGACAAGGTGGTCGTCGCCGGTGCCTCCGCGCAGCACGTCGGGGTCGAACCCGCCGTTGAGCTTGTCGTTGCCGGGCCCGCCGTCGAGGGTGTCCTCGCCCCGGCCGCCCTCGAGCTCGTCGTTGCCCGCCTCGCCGTGGATCGTGTCGTCGCCGAACCGGCCGAAGAGCCGGTCGCGGCCCTCGCCGCCGCGCAGCTCGTCGTCACCCGATCCGCCGTCGAGGTCGTCGTTGCCGCCGAGGCCGAGGATGAGGTCGTCGCCGTCGTTGCCGTTGACGAGGTCGCGCGTCTCGGTGCCGACGAGTTCGTCGTCGCCGCCGCTGCCGATCGGCCGGTCGGGGTGGGGCACGTCGCCGAGCGCCGACCCGCGCTTGGTGGCCAGCGCGCCGCCGCGGGCGAGGCCGCGGTTGGCGACCAGCGCGACAGGGTCGTAGGCGCCCTCGCGCGTCGGGTCGTCGCGGATGATGTGCTCGCAGCCGACGGCGCGCCGTGCCTCGGTCTCGCTGTCGACGTGGGCCCAGTCCTCGCCGGGACCGCAGTCGAACTCGTCGAGCCCGGTCGAGCCGTAGAGCACGTCGTCACCGGGTCCGCCCTCGAGGGTGTCGTTGCCGCGGCCTCCGATGAGGACGTCGTCGCCCGATCCACCGCGGACTCCCGGGTCCTCGCCCGCGCCGCCGTCGACGACGTCGTCTCCGGGTCCGCCTTCGACCGTGTCGCTGCCGGGCCCGCCGAGCACGATGTCGTTGCCCGACCCGCCCTGGACGAGCTGGTCGTTGCCGCGGTTGCCGTCGACGTAGTCGTCTCCGGGTCCGCCGTCGAGCAGCTTGTCGTCACCGAAGCGCGACTCGACGAGGTAGTCGTCCCCGGCGCCGCCGCGCAGGATGTCGTCGCCGTCGAACCCGTCGAGGATGTCGTCGCCCGCGCCGCCGTCGAGCCGGTCGTTGCCCGTGCCGCCGTCCAGCCGGTCGGCGTCGTCGCCTCCGCGCAGCAGGTCGTCACCGGATGCGCCGCGCAGGATGTCGTCGCCGGCAGTGCCTTCCAGGCGGTCGTTGCCGAAGCTGCCCGAGAGGTCGTCGTGGCCGGCGCCGCCGAAGAGCCGGTCGTTGCCGCCGCCGCCCACGAGGCGGTCGTCGCCGCCGAGACCGGTCAAGCGGTCGTTGGACTCGCGGCCGGAGAGCCGGTCGTCGCGCGGGCCACCCCGCAGGCGGTCCGCGCGCCGGCCGCCCATGCGGCTCACCCCGGCACGCGGGCTGCGCACGGGCAGCGCGATCGCCACGGGGGCCTGCGCGGCGGCCACCCCGAACGTCGTCGTGGCGATCGCCGATGCGTGCTCGGCGGTGCGCAGCGCGCGCAGGGCCGCGGGGGTGAGCGTCAGCGCCACGGAGCCGGGGCCCGTCGCGTCGGCGTGCCCCAGCGCCCGGGTGCCCGACCGGAGCTCGAGCGTCCCGCTGCAGCTGGTCGCAAGCCGGGGCAGGCAGAAGGTCGGCAGCGTGGTCGTCGCGCGGCTGGGGCTCAGCGGCCGACGGTCGACACCGAGCACGGGCGCGGTCAGGGCGGCGGGCAGCGGCGGGACGGGCTTGGGCGGGACCGGCGGCGGCTCCGTGATCTTCACGCTGACGGTGACGGCCGGCGAGCTCAGGGCGCCGTCCGACGCGGCGACGCCGACGCGCACGGTGGTCTCCTGGCCCGTGCGCGGCGTCACCGTCACGTGCGTGCCGTCGAGGCGCACCGCGCTGTCGCGCGGCACCGACGTGAGCCGCAGCGTCAGCGGATCGCCGTCGGGGTCGGTGCAGGCCACGGGCACGGTGGCGGCGGCCTCCCAGGTCGTCTCGGCGCTCGCGCCCGTGCAGGACGGCGCCCGGGTGTGGCGGAAGCCGAGCACGGTGTTCGACACGTCGGCGGCGGTCAGCGGCCGGCCGGCGGCATCGACGGTGACGCCGCGTGCGCCGTCGAGTCCGGTGCGGGCGGTGCAGGAGCCTCCGCGCTCGGCGACGCAGCCGGTCGTGTCGGCGGCCTGGGCGAAGGCGGTGCCGAGGTCGAGCACGGCGAGCGCGTCGCTGAGCTGCGCGGCCGCGTAGGCGGTCCTGCCGTCGGGCGCGATGGCCACGGCGGCCACACCATCGAGTGCGCGACCGTCGAGGCACTGGCCGCCGAGGCCGGTCTCGCTCACGCAGCCCGCGGCGCCGGTGGCCTGCGTGAGCGTCGCGCCGAGCGTGATCCGCGTGACGGCGTCGCTGACCGATGCGGCGACCAGCGCGGACGCGCCGTCGGGCGCGATGGCGATGTCGGCGGCGCCCTCGAGGCCGCGGCCGTCGGGGCAGCTGTACGTGCCGGTCTCGCGGATGCATCCCGCGGCCCCGTAGGCCTGGCTGAGCTCGCCTGTGCCGGGGTTGAGCGGCAGGCGCACGACCGATCGGCTCCCCGAGGTGGCGACGAGCACGCCGCCGACGGGCAGGGACGCGACGGCGGTCGGTTCGTAGAGCGACGAGCCGTTGCCGCACTGCCCGCCGGTGCCGGTCTCGGTGAAGCAGCCGGCCGCGCCGGCGGGCTGATCGACGATCCCCGTCGCGGGGTCCGTGCGCAGGACCGCCACGCCGTTGGCTGTGGCCGCCGCCACGTAGAGTCGCGACCCGTCGGCGCTGAAGGCCACGTCCCGCGCGCCGCCGAGCGCGCGCCCGTCGAAGCACGTCCCGCCGCTGCCGGTCTCGGTCGCGCAGCCGGCGGCGCCCGCGGGCTGGGACAGTGCGCCGGTGGCGCCGTCGCGCAGGAACACCGCCACGCCGTCGGCTCCAGGGGCGGCGACCGCGACGAGCCGCCCGTCCCGGGAGACGTCGACCGCGGTCGCGCCCGACAGCGCGGACGCCGGGGCGCACCCGCCGGCGCCGAGGCACGCGGACGCCGCGAGGCTGCCGTCGGTGCCGCGGGTGATGTGCGTGACGGTCCCCCCGTTGCGGGCCGCCGCGTAGGCGTGACGCCCGTCCGGGCTCAGCGCGACGGCTGCCGCCCCGTCGAGCGCGGCGGGCCCGCAGCCCGCGAGGCCCGCGGCGGTCAGGCACCCGAGGCCCGCGGACGGCGGCGCCAGTGCGGTCGCGGCCCCCGCGTGGGCCGGCGCGCCGAGCAGGGCGACGATGCCCGTGGTGAGCAGCACGGAGACAGCACGGCGAGCTCGCCGCGGGGCGGTGACGGACGGATCGGGCATCGGGAGAGAACGCAGGCGCGCGGGCAGACCTGGCGGTTCCTCCCGTGGATCGGCTCTCGGCGGGGCGCATCGCAGCGCGCATGGACGAACGACCCGTCGCGGGGGTGACCGGTTCCTCCGGATGGAGGTTTGGCGCAGATTCCGGGGGGAAGCCTCCATGAAACGCGCAGTGGCCCCTGTACGCCGCCCTGCGGTGACAGAGTGTCCATCTCGGGCAGTGGGCGGCTTGCCGTGCGCTGAACCCGATGCGCTCACCCAGCCGGAACGGACTCCTTGCCACCCAGATTTCGCCGACAGGCCCCTGCCGAGCCGTCCGGTCCGGACGGCCCACTGCGCGCCGCCATCACCGCCGCGGCGGGCTCGACCGCGCGGTTTCGCTACCGCAGCGCGGTGGCCGACCCGTTCTCCTCCGACGGCCCGCTGGCGGGGTGGGAGGACGTCGGCATGGTCGACGTCGCCGGTCAGATCGCCTGGTACCGCCGGGCCTGGAAGTCGCCCATGCGGGAGGAGACCGTCGGGATCCTGCGCCCCGACGGGATGCTCACGCTCGGCGCCGACGGCGGGGTGCGCGAGGTGCCCGGCGCGCTGCACCTGCTGAACGCCACGTCGAACCCGCTCGGGCTGCTGCGGCTGCTCGACCCGGAGTTCACGACCGCTGCGCCGTCCGGCCCGGGCCGCTGGCGCGTGCAGATCGACGTCGCCGCGGCGCGCCGCGCACTGGGTGCCGCGTCGTTGGGCCCGTCGAGCAGCTCACGCGAACCGACCCTCGCCGCGACCGCCGAGGTCCGCGACGGCCACCCGTCGGTCGTCGCCGCCCAGGTCGGCATCTGGGGTGAGCCGCAGGCGTGGGTCGCCGTGCGGTTCTTCGCCTGGGGGACGCCGGTGCCCGACGCGCTGGGAGAGGCCGCGGTGTCGGGGGCGGACTTCGACCGGTTGCGGTCGGCGCTGACGGTCTGACGCGTCACGCCCCGAGCAGGATTCGAACCTGCGGCCTTCCCCTTAGGAGGGGGACGCTCTATCCAGCTGAGCTATCGGGGCCTCGACGGGCAGGGTACCGACGCGCACGCGCCAGCTTCCGGTCGCGCGAACCGATCCGGCGCGCGGTCTCGGAGCACACGGACGAACGAGGCAGTCCACGACCCGTCCACAGGAGTCTTCCCATGTCCGTACGCGCAGTGCTCGTCGCTCTTCTCGCCACCGTCGCCGCCCTGGTGGCCGTCGCGCCCGCCAAGGCCGCTGATCCTCTCCCCGTCACCGGCGTCGACACCCGCCTGGCGCTCGACCCGGGTGCCGCGGCGGCGCTGACGTCGCTCGGCGTCCAGGTGCGCCCGTCGACCTCCGCCACGGTCGACGAGACCGGCCGCATCGTCTTCCCCGTCACGGGCGGCGAGCTCACCCCGGAGCTGCAGGGCAAGGTCACGCACTCGGGCGGCCTGTTCCTGCGCAAGGGTCGCTTCGGCCTGCCGATCAACGTGCAGCGCTTCACGATCGACCTCACGGGCGGCGTGCCGAAGCTCAACGCCGAGCTGCGCTACGTCGGCCTGCGGTTCGACCTCGCCACGCTGACCAACGTCTCCGTCGCCCCCGGTGCGGGCGGCGCCACCGTCGTCACCGCGGACGTCGAGCTCACCGGGTTCGCCGCCAGCGTCCTGAACCTCGCGTTCCAGACGAAGGCGCTGGGCGCCGGCTTCAAGCTCGGCACCGCGACCGCGACGGTCACGCTCGGCGCGGCGTCCTAGGGAACGCCGCGGCCACACGCGCCCGTCCCGCCGGCGTGCGGGGCGGGCGCGGCCGAGCGTCAGCCCGACAGGACCTCGTGGGCGAAGCGCACGGCCATCGAGCCGTCGCCGACCGCGGCGGCCACGCGCTTGGTCGATCCGCTCCGCACGTCGCCCGCGGCGAACACGCCCTCGCGCGTCGTCTCCAGCAGGTGCGGCTCGCGGTCGGAGATCGCCCACCGCGGCCCGCCGCCGTTCGAGGACAGCGCGTCCATCCCCGCTGACAGGAACCCGCGGTCGTCGGTCGCGAGCATGCCGCGCACCATCTCGCTGCACGGCTCGGCGCCGATCATGAGGAACGCGGCGCTCGCGGGGATCGTCTCCTCGCCGCCGTCCCGGTGCCGGACCCGCACGCCGGACAGGCCGGTCTCGCCCTCGAACCCCGCGATCTCGCACGACGTGACGATGCGGACGTTCGGCCGGTGCTCGAGCCGGTCGATGAGGTACTGCGACATCGTCGCCTCGAGGCCGTCGCGCCGCACGACGACGGTGACCGACTGCGCGTGCGTCGCCAGGTGGCCCGCCGCCTGCCCGGCGGAGTTGCCGCCGCCGACGACGACCACGTCCTCGCCGCGGCACCGCGCCGCGTCGGACCGTGACGCCGCGTAGTACACGCCCGCCCCTTCGAAGCGCTCCAGGTTCTCGGCCTGCAGGCGCCGCCACCGCGCACCGGTCGCGACGAGCAGCGATCGCGCGAGGACGTGCTGGCCGTCCTCGAGGTCGACGCGCAGCAGCCCGTCCGGGCCGTCGACGACCTCGACGGCGGGGTGGAAGCTCGAGAACCGCGCGTCGAACCGCCGCGCCTGCAACGTCGCGCGGCGCGTCAGCTCCTCCCCGGAGACGCCGGTCGGGAAGCCGAGGTAGTTCTCGATCCGCATGCTCGTGCCCGCCTGCCCGCCCGGGCCCCACGACTCGGCCACGAACGTCGACAGGCCCTCGCTGCCGCCGTAGACCGCCGCGGCGAGACCCGCCGGACCGGCGCCCAGGATCACCAGGTCGAACCGGTCGCCGTCGACCTCCGCGCGCAGCCCCAGCTCGCGCGCGACCTGCGCCGAGGACGGGTTGCGCAGCACCGTGTCGTTGCGGATGAGCACCGGCGTGGCGGTGCGGTCGAGCCCGACGCTGTCGAGCAGCACGTCGCTCTCCGGGTCGTTCGCGGTGTCGTACCACTTGACCGGCAGGAGGTTGCGCTCGAGCAGGTCACGGACCTCGAACGCGCGTCGCGAGCTGCGGTCGGCGATGAGCCGCAGGACCCCGTGGCCCTCCTGCTCCAGCCACTCGCGCCGCGCGCTCAGCGTCTGCAGGACCATCTCGGAGAACTCCGGCCACTCGGCCAGCATCTTGCGCAGCTTCGGCCGCGGGAAGACGATGAGCTCGCTCTCCTCGGCGGCGATGCACGCGACGACCGTCGGCTCCCCGGTGAACATCGCGATGTCGCCCAGGAACGTCGGGACCTCCACGCGGGAGAACCACACCTCGGCGTCGGGCCGGCGGTCGACGAAGTCCACCACGCCGGAGATGAGGACGTAGAACGGCGCGTCGCGCACACCCTGCTCGAACAGCACCTCGCCGGGCTGGGCGGTCATCACCCGGCCGAGCTTGCGGAACTTCTGCAGCTTCGCCTCGGAGAGGCGGGGGAACATGACGTCGTCGGCGGTGTCGGTGAACCGCTCGGCGCGGACGCGGGGCGCGGGCATGCTCCGACGTTAGCGCGCCACCTCGGGCATCGAATCGCCCGCCGCCTCGGGGCTCGCCGCCGACCGCTGCGCCCCGGCCACGTCCTCCGACGAGACGTGCAGCGGGTAGTGGCACGCCGCCTCGTGACCACCTTCGTATCGCGTCAGTTGCGGCACCTCGGTGCGGCAGCGGTCCTGCGCACGCGGGCACCGCGGGTGGAACACGCACCCCGACGGCGGGTCGATCGGTGACGGCGGCTCGCCCTGCACCGGCACGCGCTTCCGGCGCGCGGCCTGTGGGTCGGGCACCGGGATGGCCTGGAGCAGCGCGTCGGTGTACGGGTGGATCGGCCGGGTGTAGAGCTCCTCGGACGGCGAGACCTCCACGATCCGGCCCAGGTACATGACGGCGATCCGGTCGGAGACGTGCCGCACCACCGCGAGGTCGTGGGCGACGAAGAGGTAGCTCAGGCCGAGCTCGTCCTGGAGGTCGTCGAGGAGGTTGACGATCTGCGCCTGGATGGACACGTCGAGCGCGCTGACCGGCTCGTCGAGCACCACGAGCTTCGGCTGCACGGCCAGCGCACGGGCGATCCCGATGCGCTGGCGCTGCCCGCCGCTGAACTCGTGCGGGTAGCGCGCGGCGGCGGACGCCGGCAGGCCGACGAGCTCCAGCAGCTCCCCGACTCGCGCGCGGCGGGCCGGCTTGCCGACGCCCTGCCGGGCCAGCGGCGCGCCCACGCTGGTCCCGATCGACCGGCGCGGGTTCAGCGACGCGTACGGGTCCTGGAAGACGAGCTGCGCGTCGCGGCGCAGCGGCCGCAGCGCGCGCCGCTTCGCCGTCGTGATGTCGGTGCCGTCGAACGCGATCCGGCCGCCGGTCGGCTTGAGCAGCCGCAGCACGGTGCGGGCCAGGGTCGTCTTGCCGCACCCCGATTCACCGACCAGGCCCAGTGTCTCGCCGGTGGCCAGCGAGAACGTCACGTCGTCGACCGCCTGCACGTGGCCGACGGTCCGGTCGACCAGCAGGCCCGTGCGCAGCGGGAACCACTGGCGGACGTGCTCGACCTCGAGCAGCGGCGCGCTCACGTGCGTGCCTCCAGCCCGATCTGCCCGTCGCCGACCACCCGCAGGTCGCGCTTCTGCGCCAGCGTCAGCACGCAGCGGTCGGGGTGCTCGGGCTGCGCCGGGTCGGCGGGGGCCAGCGGCGGCTCGGTGGCGCACGCCTCGAAGCGATGCGGGCACCGCGGCGCGAACGTGCAGCCCGCGGGCGGGTCGGTCAGCGACGGCGGCGCGCCCGCGATCGACGGCAGCCGTGCGGGCCGCGGCCGGTCGACGCGCGTGATCGACCCGAGCAGCCCCCACGTGTACGGGTGGCGCGGGTCGGCGAAGACCTCGGCGACGGTGCCCTGCTCGACGATCCGCCCGGCATACATCACCGCGACGCGGTCGGCGATCTCGGCCACCACGCCCAGGTCGTGCGTCACGAGGACGACGCCCAGCCCGGTCTGCTCCTTCAGGCCGCGCAGCAGGTCCAGGATCTGCGCCTGGATGGTCACGTCCAGCGCGGTCGTCGGCTCGTCGGCGATGAGCACCTTCGGCTTGCACGACAGCGCCATCGCGATCATCACGCGCTGGCGCATGCCGCCCGACAGCTCGTGCGGGTACGCGTCGATCCGCGTCTCGGCCTGCGGGATGCCGACGCGCTTGAGCATCTCCAGCACGCGGCCGCGCACCTGGTCGCGGTCGAGGTCCTCGTGGGCGAGGATCTGCTCGGCGATCTGGCGCCCGACCCGGTAGACGGGGTTCAGCGCGCTGAGCGGGTCCTGGAAGACGATCGACAGCTCGGCGCCGCGGATGCGCCGCAGCCGGTCGTCCGGGGCGGTGATGAGGTCCTCGCCGTGCAGGCGCGCGGCGCCCTCGATCTCCGTGTTCTGCCCGCGGGTCAGCCCCATCAGGGTCAGCGCGGTCACGGACTTCCCCGACCCCGACTCGCCGACGATCGCCAGGACCTCGCCGGTCCCGAGCTCCAGGCTCACGCCGTCGACCGCGCGCACGACCCCGTCCTCGGTGCGGAAGCGCACGCGCAGGTCGTCGACGGCGAGCATCGGGACGCTCATGACAGCCGCACCCGCGGGTCGAGCGCCGCGTACGCGATGTCCACCAGCGTGTTCACCACGACGATGACGACGGCGCCGAGCATCGTCACGGCCATGACCGGCGGGACGTCGAGCTGCCCCACCGAGTCGGCGTAGTACGAGCCGATGCCCTGGATGTCGAAGACGGTCTCGGTGAGGATCGCGCCGCCCGTCACGACGAGGGCGAAGTCCAGGCCCCACAGCGTCACGATCGGCGCGAGCGACGTGCGCAGGACGTGGTGCGTGACGACGCGCCGTTCGCTCAGCCCCTTCGCGCGGGCGGTGCGGACGAAGTCCTCGTCGAGCGTGTCGAGGATCGTGCTGCGCAGCACGCGGGAGTACACGCCGATGAACAGGATCGACAGCACGGTCCACGGCATGAACAGGTGGTACGCCCACTCCCACAGCCCGCCCTCGGAGATCGGGACGTAGCCGCCGTTGGGGAACCAGCCGAGCTTGTAGCCGAGGTAGTGGTTGACGAGCGCGCCGAGCCAGAACACCGGCACGCTGATCCCGATGATGGCCAGGACGTTGATCGCGAAGTCCGCCTTGCTGCCGGCCCGGAGTGCGCTGTACACGCCGAGCGCGACGCCCGCGACGAGCCACAGGATCGCCGCCCCGATCGCGAGCGAGACGGTGCGCGGGAGACCCGCCTTCAGCTCGTCGTAGACCGGTCGCTGCTGGTTGTAGCTGATGAAGTTCTTCCCGGTCAGGAGCTTCTCCATCGTCTTGACGTACTGCGTCAGGACCGACTGGTCGAAGCCCCACTCGCGCCGGATCGCCTCGATCTGCTGCGGCGTCGACTGCTTGCCCGCCATCCGGTTCTCGGGCGCCCCGTTGGGGATGACGTTGAAGATCGCGAAGACGATCACGGACACGGCGAACAGGACGAGGAGCATCCCGAGCAGCCGGCGGATGATGAAGCGGGCCATGGCCTACTGCTCCAGCCGCACCCGGGCGCGGGGGTTGATCGCCTCGCGCACCGCCTCGCCGACGACGTTCAGGGACAGCACCGACAGCACGAGCATCACGCCGGGCGCGATCGTCAGCGCGGGCTGCGTGATGAGGACCTTGATCCCGCTGCCGATCATGAGCCCCCAGGACGGCGCTGGCTCCTGCACGCCGGCGCCGAGGAACGACAGCGCCGCCTCGAGCAGCACGGCGTTGGCCACCAGCAGCGGGAAGAACACGAGGACGGTCGTGAGGATGTTCGGGAGGATCTCGCTGACCATGATCCGCGGGCCGCTGGCGCCCTGGGCGCGCGCGGCCTCGACGAACTCCTGCTCGCGCAGGCGCAGCACCTCGCCGCGCAGCGGGCGGGCGAGGTAGACGACGCTCACCACGCCGATGATCAGCGCCGGGATCCACAGCGACCCGCCGCGGATCTCCAGCGGGCCGATCTTCAGCCCGCCGAGCGTCAGCGCGACGCCGAGCGCGACGCCCAGCAGCAGCACCGGCACCGCCCACAGGACGTCCATCGCCCGGGAGATGACCCAGTCTGTGGCGCCGCGGTAGTAGCCGGCCAGCAGGCCCAGCGCGATCCCAAGCAGCGTGGTGATGAGCGCCGCCGTCAGGCCGATGAACAGGGAGTTGCGCGCCGCGTAGAGCAGGCGCACGGCGACGTCCCGGCCGTTGGCGTCGGCGCCGAGCAGGTACTCGCGCTGCCAGGTCGGACCGACCGGGATCCCGTCGAGGCTGACGACGTCGCGCGTCTCACCGTCGACGACGATCTTGCCCGTGAGGTTGTTGCGCTCCGGGGTCGTGTTCGCCACGTGCTCGGCGTACAGCGGCGCGCCGGCCGCCAGCGCGACGATCGCCACGAACAGGAGCGTGAACGCGATCGCCGTGCGGTTGCGGCGCAGCCGCCGCCAGGCCAGCCGCCACGGCGACTGGCCCGGGGACGCGACGGGTGCGGCTACTCCTTCAGCGCGAATGTCGAGAAGTCCGCGAGGAACAGCGGATGCCAGACGATGTCGTCGAACGCCATCCGGTCGGAGGTCACCAGGGTCAGCTTGCGGTTGCCGTACGGGGCGATGTACGCCTCCTCGACCACCCGCTTGTCGAGCGCCGCGTACTGCGACGCCACCGCCGCGAGGTCGGGGTTCTGGCCGATCTCCGCGAGCGTGTCGTTGATCTCGGGATCGTCGACGTTGGAGAAGTTGACGTTGTTCGTCGGCTGGATGGAGTTGCCGTCCATGAGGAACAGGAAGTTCGCCGGGTGCGGGAAGTCCCCGAACCAGTTGGTGAACCCGGCCTGCGCCTTCGTCTTCTCGTTGCCGATCGTGGAGAAGTACACCTCACCCGAGACGATCCGCGGCTTCGCGTCGAGGCCGATCGCGCTGAGCTGGTCGGCGAACGCGGTGGTGACCTCGCGGGTCTCGTCCTCGTCGTTGCCCCAGACCGTGACCTTCGCGCCCTCGGCGCCGGCGTCCTTGATGAGCTGCCGGGCCTTGGCAAGGTCGGGCTCGGCGTTCGGGTCACCGTACGGGCAGGGCTCGAGCTTCTCGTAGCCCTGCATCTCCGGCGGCAGGAAGTTGCAGCTCGGCGCGAGCAGGCCGCTGAACAGGCGCGCCAGCGCGGGCTTGTTCAGGCCGTAGTTCACCGCCTGGCGGACCTCCTTCTTGTCGAAGGGCGCCTCGCGGGTGTTCAGGAACATGAAGTACGTCGACAGCGTCGTGTGCTCGGAGAACCGGTCCTTCGCGGCGGTGCGGATCTCGCGCAGCTGCTCGCCGATGGGCGGGTCGACGATGTAGTCGACCTTGTTGTCGAGGATGTCCTGGCCCTGACGGCGGGCCTCCTTGACAACGGTCACCTCGAGCGTGTCGAGCTTCGCCGCAGGGACGCCTTCGATCTCCGGGAACTCGGCGTTCTTCGCCATCGTGAAGCCGCGCGTGCCGTCGACCTCGGTGATCTTGAAGGCGCCGACACCCGGCGGGGGGTTCTTCGTCTGGTTGCTGAACGGCGTGTCCGACGGCACCGGCGCGGCGAACAGCATCGACAGCGCGAACGGGAACGTGCCGTCCGGCTCGACGAGCTTGTACGTGATCTCGCCGGTCGCGTCGTCGGTCTCGATCCCGGAGATGTCGGCGCTCGCCTTGCCGGCCTCGAGGTAGTCCTCGGCGCCCTCGATGCCCTGGAAGAAGCCGGACCCGCCGGATTCGAGGTTCAGGACCCGCTTGATGGCGTGCTCGGCGTCGGAGGCCTTGACCTGCGTGCCGTCGCTGTAGGTCAGGCCGTCACGCAGCTTCAGCGTGTAGGTCTTCCCGTCGTCGGAGACCTCGGGCAGTGCCTCGGCGAGACCCGGGATGAGCTTCGCGCCCTCGACGCCCTCGACGTGCGCGTAGGTCACCAGCGGCGTGTAGACCGTCCACATCGCCTGCCAGCCCTCGGCCGTGTACGTCAGGGCCGGATCGAGGTAGTCCGGGAACGACGTGTAGTACGCCGTCGCCGTTCCGCCTGTCTTCCCCGCGGTGTCACCCCCGCTGTCCTCGGAGTCGTCGCCGCCGCATCCGGCCAGGCCGAGGAGGGCGGCGGCAGCCAGCGTGCTGGCGAGCCGTAGGGGGGTCCGTCGCATTGGGGGGATATCTCCTTGTCCGAGAACGCCGCAGGAGTGAGCGCAAGCGTACCCCCGCCATCGGCATCCCAGCCGCAGTTCTCAAGCCTGCAGGATCACGCTCATGATGCCGATGGCGCGGGGCCGTACCCTGCGTCCGTGCGGTCGCATCGTCCAGCCGCGGTGGTCGTGGTCGCGGCCCTCGCCGGAGGTCTCGGCTGCGGGTCCGGGTCCGGCGGCCCGAAGCCCGCGGAGAACGAGCGCCCCGGGCGCGGGGGCGAGCTCACCGTGCTCGCGCCCGCGGTCCCGCAGTCCCTGGATCCGCACCGCGTGCCCGACGTCACCGCCGCGATGGCGCACGGCGTGGCGTTCCGCCAGCTGTACCTCCACGTGCCGGAGAGGACCGGCGCGGTCCCGGATCTCGCTGCCGGGCGGGCCGAGATCTCCGAGGACCGCCAGACCATCACGGTGCCGATCCGTCGCACCGGCCGGTTCGGGCCGGAGGGCGGGCGGCGCATCACCGCGCGGGACCTCGAGCATGGGCTCGAGCGCGCGCTGGCCGACCGGGAGGCGGGACCCGCCGCGCGACGGCTGCTCGGCGCGATCGAGGGGCTGGGCCCCGTGGGGGTCTGGCGGGACATCCCGGGCATCAGCGCAGCGGACGAGGACCGGCTCGTCCTCCAGCTGCGCGTCCCGACGCCCGAGCCCGTCCTCGAGGGACTCGCCACGTCGGCGAGCACGCCCGTGCCCGCGGAGACCCCACGCGTGCTCGGGTCGTTCCCGGTCGGGTCGTCGGTCTTCAGTGGGCCGTACGCCCCCGCGCTGGATGTGCCGGCCCCGCTGGCGCGCACGTCGATGCGGCTCGATCGCAACCCGGTGTGGCGCCGTGAGAGCGACCCGCGGCCGGCGTACCCGGATCGCATCACCTTCCAGCAGGAGGCCCGGGTTCCCGCCGCCTGGCGCACGCTCTCGGGGACCGGGTTCGTGCTCGCCCCCGCCGCACCGCCCGAGGTCGCGCGCATCGCGCGACGGCGTGACGACGCGGGCCTGCTCGCGGTCGCCCCGCTGCCGGTCACGCGGTACATCGGGTTGAACTCCCGGGCCCCGGAGCTGCGCGACGTCCACGTCCGCCGCGCGCTCGTCGCGGCCCTGGACCGCGAGGCGCTGCTGCGTGCCGCCGGCGGGACCGGCGCACTGGCGTCGCACTATCTCCCGCCGAGCGTGCCCGGGCACGACGAGTCGGGCGGCGTCGACGGCACCGGCGCGGCGGAGCTTCGGGAACCGGCGGGCGACCCCCGCCTGGCGGCGTCCGAGCTGCGCCGCGCGGGTTCGGCGGACGGCCGGTACGACGGCCCGGCGCTCCTGGCCGTCCGCGGCGGGTCGAAGACCGACGCCGCGATGGCGCGGGTCGCGCGCGCGTCCTGGCGGCCGCTCGGGGTGCGGCTGCGCGTCGAGGTCCTCGAGGGCGCCGCGCTGCGCACCGCCTGCACGGCGCGGACGTCGCCCTACGCCGTGTGCCTGAGCGCCTCCGCGGGCGCGGTCGCCGCTGACCCCGCGGTGCTGCTGCGCCCGCTCGCGCGCGGCCGGGCGGGGGGCCGGGTCGACGCCGCGATGGCCGCCAGCGCCGAGCTGCCGCCGGGTGAGCTGCGGTCCCGCGCCTGGTCGGGCATCAACCGCGCGGCGGTCGAGATGGCGATCGGCGCGCCATGGCGCTGGGACGAGCGGCCGCTGCTCGTCTCCCGCGACGTCCTCGGCGTCGTCGACGAACGGCTGGGCGCGTGGGACCTGGCGTTCACGTCGCTCGACGCGCGGGCGCGCCGGGCGGCGGGCTGAGCGTTTCGTGAGGTGATTCAGAAGTTCACGCGCACCTGGCGGCGCCGGCATCACGTCTCCCGGCACCCGAGATCCGCGGCCGGACCACCAGTACGACAGCGGATCTCGGTCACCGGGAGACGCGCGCCGCCATCCGCCAGCTACACCCGAACTTCTGAATCACCTCACGCGTCGCCGCGCCCGAGGGCGTCGTTGATCTCGTCGTGGTTCTCGTCGGGCGCGGTCTCGTCCCCGTCATCCTCCGCGTACAGCGACTCCCGCGCGACCTCACGGCCCCGCGCGTCGTACAGCGCGACCTCGAGCGTGTCCTGCCGGTAGCTGTCGGGCGCGACGAGCGTGAACCGGTCCTCGGCCAGCGTGCACTGATCGACGGTCACGCCGGCCAGCTCGGCGCACGCGACCACGCCGCCCTGCACCAGCGGGACGCCCCAGACGAGGGTCATGTCGGCGACGTTGCCGAGCTCCCCCCGCCAGTCCCCGATGACGTGGTCGGAGACGTCGATGCGCCAGTCGTCGTGGTCCTCGGCCAGGACGTCCGTGGCCTCCGCGTGCGCCTCGAACTCGTCGGCCTCCTCGTCCTCGGTCGCGGGCCGGAACGACACGTGGCCGAACAGCTCGACGCCCGTCGTGGTGCGCGTCGACGCGGGGATCCACGTGCGCGCCTCCCACGTGCGGTCGGGGAACCAGGTGATGTCGGTCGCCTCGCCGACGTCGAGGTCGTCGGCCTCCTCGGCCGCGCGCAGGCAGGCCGCGAGGAACTCGGCCCGCAGCGTCTCGGCCCAGCGGCCGTAGGGGAAGCCCTCCTGCGGCGGCTCGGCGGCGAAGCGGGGGACGAAGCGGTCGGTGGGCGGCATGGGGCCGATCCTAAGGGGGAGGCGGCGGGACCTCGATCATCACCGTCACCGGCCCGTCGTTGACGAGCTCGACCTCCATCATCGCCCCGAACACGCCGCGCGCCGCCCCCAGCGCATCACACACCCGCTCGTACAGCGGCTCGGCCACCTCCGGCCGCGCGGCTGCGACGTACGAGGGACGCGTCCCCTTGCGCGTGTCCCCGTACAGCGTGAACTGACTGACGCACAGCACCCCGCGGTCGCCGAGCGGCTCGTTCATCCGGCCCTCCGCATCGGGGAACACCCGCAGCGCCCGGATCTTCTCCGCCACGCGATCCGCGTCGGCCTCCGTGTCCTCGTGCGTGACGCCCAGCAGCACGAGCAGGCCCGGGCCGATCTCCCCGACCACCGCACCGTCCACGCGCACCGCCGCACGCGACACGCGCTGCACGAGTGCCTTCACGCCGCGGGGTGCTCCTTCGCCCAGCGCGCGATGGTGCCCGACCCGCTGATGACCTCGCCGTCGTCAAGCACCAGCACCGGCACGTTCTTCTGCCCGGAGATCTTCTGGACCTCGGCGCGCGCGTCACCGCGGCGCGTCCACGGCAGGAGCGCGTAGCCGGGGACGGTCTCGATGTCGAACTCGTAGCCGGCCTCGCGCAGCGCGTGCCCCGCCTTTCCGCACGGGTGCAGCGCGTGCGGGCCGTTGTCTCGCTGTCCACACGTGTAGAGCCTCATGCGCGCCATCTCACAGGAACGGCGCGAGGATCGCCACCTCGACGGCGAAGATCGCGGTGCTCCACGCGATCGCCGCGGAGGTCAGCCGCAGGTCCAGCTCGTAGACGTGCGCCACGATCAGCGCGTTGATGCCGCACGGCATCGCGGCCTGCAGGTGGTACGCATCGGGGATCGACACCGTTGCGGCGGCGATCCCCAGCAGCAGCAGCGGCGCGACGAGCAACCGCAGGCCCAGCACCGTCGCCACGGGCGCCGTCAACGGCGGCGGGAAGCGGAACGTCCCGTGCTCCCCCTCGGCGGACAGCTGCACGCCGACCATGAAGAATCCCAGCGGCAGCAGCGACGACGCGAGGATCTTCATCGCGTCGAACAGCCCGTCGGAGACCCAGGCGTCGGGCAGCAGCAGTCCGATCGCGAACGCCCACGGGATCGGGTTCTTCGTGAAGAAGCTGAGGATGCGGTCGCGCACGTCGCTCGCGCCGTGGTCGCCGAACGCCGCACCGATGGCGAACGCGACGATGAACGCCATCGGGTAGCTGATGATGCTGTCCCAGACGATGGCGAAGCCGACCTCGTCGCCCCCGAGCAGCACCAGGATGAGCGGGATCCCGAGATACCCGGTGTTCGCCAGGATCGAGGTGACGATCAGCGCCCCGGTCGAGGACCGCGGCAGGTGCAGCACCCGGCTGCCGATCACCCACGCCAGCAGGCCGACCGCGGCGAGCACGAGGTAGCCGAAGACGATGCCCGCACCCACGCCGGAGCTGAGCTCCAGCCGGGCGGTGATGACGATGACGATCGGCGGGATGATCCCCCAGAGGGCCCACTTCACCGCACGTTGAACCGCGCGCTGGGCGCCCTCGCCGTGGCGCCGCTCGGCCCACACCCCCGCGCCCACGGACACGAGGATCGCGACGAGGACCGCGAAGATCACGCGTCGCGCAGTTCGGCCGCGGCCTGCTCCGGCGCCACGATGTTCAGGTGCACTCCGGTGCCGAGCTCCAGCCCGGCGAGGTGGGTCAGCCGCGGCACGATGTCGATCCGCCAGCAGAAGTGCTCGGCGCCCGACGGCGCGGTGCGGACCCAGAGGTTCAGCGGCGGGTTGCAGCCGAACCGGCGCTGCAGGCGCGAGAGCGCGTCATGCAGCAGCGCGGCGCCGAGCGGCCCGTCGTCCTCGAACCGGGCGGCACCGGCCCGCGGCACGAGCATGAGCTGGAACGGCAGCCGCGACCCGTACGGCGCCAGCACGACCGCTTCGTCGTCGTACGCGACGAGCCGCACGCGCTGGCGGACCTCGTGCTGGAGCAGGTCGGCCAGCAGGTTGCCGCCCATCGTGCGGGTCGCGTACGCGGTGAACCGCTCGCGCTCGCGGGCGATCGCGGCGGGGACGAAGTCCAGCGCGTACAGCTGCGCGTGGGTGTGCGGCAGCGACGCGCCGCCCTCGCGCCGCTCGTTGACGATGAGGTGGCGGCACGCGGCGCCGTCGTGCGCGCGGATGCGCTCGCGCCAGACGCCCATCGCGACGGCCACCTCGTCCGCGGACAGGTCGGCCAGGCTGAGCACGGACTTCGGGCTGTTGATGACGACCTCGTGGGCGCCGCTCGCGGGGAACGCCTGGAAGAGGTCGGGCTCGGCGTGCGGTTCGGGCGACGGCGAGTCGGCGGTCAGCGCGGGGTAGAGGTTCGGCACCACGCGCACCGTCCACCCGGGCGTGTCGGGCGCGCCGCCGCCCGGCCGCACCGCGAAGACCTCGGGCGGCGTCTGGTCCTCGTGGCCTTCGGCGAACGGGTCCTTCGCGGGGTCGATCGGGTCAGCGGGCGTGGCGGACAGCCCGCCTCCGGGCCGGGTCGCGCGGTCGCCCGCCACGATCGTGCGCAGTCCCGTCAGCGGGTCGACACGGACCTCAGACAAGCTCGCGCTCCATGCTGATGTGCTCGATCCCCGCGTCCTCGTACGTGTCGCCGAACGCGGCATAGCCGGCGTCCTCGTAGAGCTTCATGGCGTAGGTCTGGGCGCTCAGCACGAGCCGCCGCGCGCGCATCTCCCGCGCGCGCCGCTCGGTCTCGTCGAGCATCTGGGCGGCGATGCCACGGCGGCGCGCGGACTGCGCGACGACGAGCCGCCCGAACTTCACCGTGTCGCCGACCCGCAGCAGGCGGCAGGTCGCGACGACGACCCCGTCCTCGACCGCCACGAGGTGCAGCGCGTCGGCGTCGTACTCGTCGAGCTCGAGTTCCAGCGGGACGCCCTGCTCCTCGCAGAAGACGACGAACCGCAGGTCGAACGCGGCGCGCAGCTCGGCGCTGTCGCGCGGCTCGCGGATCTCGACGTCGCTCACGTGCCGTCCTTCAGCGCGTAGCGCCGGATGTCCTCGCGCAGGTCGTCGGCGCTGCGGTACGCGCCCTGGTGCAGGTAGTCGAGCTTCCCGTCGGCGGTGTAGAACGCGGTGGCCGGCAGGCCCTGCGCGCCGAGGTCCGCGCGGATCTTCGTCCGCGGGTCCTCGATCGAGGGGTACGGCATGAAGAACTCCGCCGCCGTCTTCATCGCGTCCTCGCGGTTGTCACCCACGTCGACGCCGAGGAACGCGACCTCGCGCCCCAGCTCCGAGCTGACCTCCTGGATGAACGGCAGCTCGAACCGGCACGGCCCGCACCACGACGCCCACAGATTCACCACGACGGGGAAGCCGCGCAGCTCGCGCAGCTTGTCCTCGTAGGCGGGCAGCGCACCGGGCAGCAGCTCGCTGCCCTGCGCGTGCAGCGCGGCCAGACGCGGGGGGACCGCGGGCGGCGGCTGCAGCGGCGCGAGCACCTCCTCGCGCGTCATGGCGGTCCCGGCCTCGGCGTCGGTGCCGTTGTCCCCGGCCTGGCGCAGCCCGATGACGAGCACGACGACGAGCGCGAGGGTCCCAGCGGCGATGAGCAACGTTCGGCGCACCACCGCAGGATCGCATGCGCGGACATTCCTCCGTCCTGGCCGGTGCGATATGCTGCGCATGAACCCGCAGGGGGGGCCGCTGTCTCGCATCCCCTCGCACACGTTCCGGTTCCGGCCGGGAATCTGAGGGGTCGAAGCGCCGAAGAGCGGCGCCCGTCTACACGCACAAGGATGCCTTCTGGTGGCTGAGTCCACGCCAGTGGCCGATCCGGCCACGACCGTGCCGAGCGATGAGGAGATCGCCCGGGCGGAGAAGTTCTCGCATGAGACGTTCGTTCACGCCGGGGAAGACCCGGCGGAGGCCCTTGCGGCCGGGAGCGCCCGTCGCCGTGCGCTGGACTGGGCGCTCTACGAACTGAACGACGGCCGCAAGGTCCCGTCGGAGAAGTGGCGGCGCAAGTGGTCGCTGCTGCTCGGGCTCGAGCGCGTGCTGTCCGAGGACGAGCCGAAGCTCGCCGACGGCACGACGCTGAACCCGCACCAGGTCGACGCGCTCTCCGGCACGCTCGCCGCGCTGCTGACCGAGGCCCAGAAGGGCACGGAGACGGTCGACGAGCAGCACGAGTCCGAGGCCGCGCCGGTGCTCGCCGTCGAGGAGGAGCTCGTCCTCGAGGACGACCCCGAGCTCGCCGACATCGAGGACCTCGAGGAGCTCGACGACGACGAGCCCGAGCCCGACGACGACGAGGACGACGACGTCGATGCGGCCGCCGCGGCCGACGAGGAGCAGCTCGAGGAGCAGGCCGAGGACCCCAACGCGCACAAGCGCTTCTGGTTCGAGCACGCCACCGGCGCCGGCAAGACGGTCGCCGCGATGGGCTTCGTCGACGCGTCGCGCACCGGCGGCGTCCTGATCCTCACCCACCGCCGCAACCTCGTCGACCAGTTCAACGACGAGCTGAAGACCCGCGGGTACAGCAAGCGCATCAGCCGCCCGCTGCTCGAGGGCGAGCCGGACAAGGCCAACGGCCCGGTCACCGTCGAGACCTACCAGTGGTTCGTGCGCAACGCCGGCAAGATCAGCTCGGCGTACACCGTCGTCATCTGCGACGAGGCGCACACCGCGCTGGGCGAGAAGACCGCGGGCGCCATCCGCGAGTGGACCGGCCCCGTCTTCATCGGCATGACCGCGACGGGCGCGCTCATCGCGCGCCACGTCACCGACCTCTTCCCGACGCAGACCTCGCGCTTCGACCTCGCGCAGGCCGCCCGCCGCGGCGTCATCGCGCCGCTGCGCTGCGTGCGCATCCCGCCGGGCCCGGGCGTCCGCACGATCGCGAAGGTCCCGCTGCGCCGCGGCGAGGTCGACGTGGAGTTCGATCAGGAGATGCTGGCCGAGCTGCTCGATCAGCTGCCGTTCAACCTCGCGATCGCCGACCTCTACAAGACCCGTTTCGGCGGGGTGCCGGGCGTCGTCTATGCCGCCGGTGTCCGCCACGCGTACAACGTCGCCGAGGCGTTCCGCGACGTCGGCCTGAAGGCCATGGCCGTCTCCGGCGAGACGCCCAAGCGTGAGCTGGCGAAGATCCTCGCCGACTACGAGAAGGGCAAGATCGACGTCCTGGTCAACGCCCAGCTCCTGGCCGAGGGCTGGAACTCGCCGCGCGCGACGGTCTGCATGCACCTCGCGCCGACGGCGTCCAAGCGCATCTACCAGCAGCGCGTCGGCCGCGTGACCCGCCGCCAGCCGGGCAAGGAGGCGGGCATCGTCGTCGACTTCGTCCATCCCGCGACGAAGCACGACGATCCCGCGATCACGCTGCACTCGCTGCTCGACCGCGACGTCTACCGCGGCGGCGCGATCGTCGTCGGCCCGGTGCGCCGCGGCCGCGGTCGCCGGGTCCGGGTGGAGCGCCGCGTCGTGCCGGTCACCGCCGATGAGGATCGGCGGATCGAGGTCTTCGAGCGCGAGCTCTGGCGGATCGCCGTCGAGCATCTCGACTACGGCGAGCAGGTCCAGTGGGCGGCGCTCGCGGGTGCGCGGGTCGCGCCGAGCGGCTGGCGCCGTGCCCGGGCGATGCTGCACTTCGACCGTCAGGGCGAGCTCAAGCGCGCGTTCCTGCTCACCGCGGTGCGCCGCAACAAGAACCCGCAGCTGCGCATCCGCGCGCTGCAGGAGATCGCCGCGTCGCGCGACGGCGAGGCGTTCAGCCTGGCCATCGACGTCGTCGGGTCTTGGCAGCGCGACGAGCGCCGCGAGGGCACGAAGGTCATGCTCCAGGCGCTCGCCGAGAAGCGCATCGGCCGCCGCGACCAGGCCAACCAGTGGATCTGGCAGCTGGCGTCCTACACGAGCGAGCTGCACGAGGAGTACGCCGTCCAGCGCTGGCCCGAGACCAAGCGCCTGCTCGGCCTGCTCGTGAACTCGTCCGGCCAGGCGCACGCGCGCAACGCGCGCCGCCTGGTGCACGCGTCACGCACGCAGGACCGCCGGCTGTCGGCCGCGATCCTCGCCGCCGCGCGGGCGCACACGCCCGAGGCCGAAGAGGTCCTGCGCGGCGCCCGCACCCGTCTGGCCCGCAAGCCGGGCGCGCTGTCACGCGAGCTGCTGCGGAACTTCCCCAAGCGCGGCCGGCGCGGCAAGCGCAAGCGCGGCGGCAAGAAGGGCGCCGGCGAGGCGCAGGCCGCGGCGACGAACGAGAAGGCCGTGGCGGCGACCGCGGAGGCGGTCGGCGAGGAGGTCGAGGGCGACGGGCAGCAGCAGCCGCGCAGCAAGCGCAGCCGCTCGCGCAACCGCCGGTCACGCGCCAAGCGCGCTGCCGAGGCGGCGGCGACGTCGACGTCGGAGAACGGCGACACGCCGGAGGCCGTCGAGACCCCGGAACTGCCGCCGTCGGTCAAGCGCTCGCGCCGCCCCCGGGCGGGCGCGAAGGCGAAGGTCGAGGCCGCGGAGACCCCGGTGGATGACACGCCGGAGGAGAAGCCCAAGCCCGCGCGTAAGCCGCGCACCCGCAAGCCCGCTGCCGCGAAGGCCGACGCCAACGGCGACGGCGACACGCCCGCACCGAAGAAGCCGCCCGCGAAGCGCACCCGGGCGAAGAAGAAGCCCGTCGATGACGACGCCGCGGTCGCCGCGGTCGCCGCTGCGGCGGACCTCCTGCACGGCTCCCGGCCCGACACGCCGAGCCCTGCGGGCGAGCAGGACGCGGCGTAGTGACCTGACACGGATCTTCGGCGCCACCTGGCGGCGCCGGCATCACGTCTGCCGGCACCCGAGATCCGCGGCCGGACCCACCAGTACGACAGCGGATCTCGGTCACCGGCAGACGCGCGCCGGCATCCGCCATCTGGCACCGAATCTCCGTGTCACGTCACTAGCGCGGACGCGCCGCCAGTGGTGTCCAGACCACCGGCGGCGCTCCCGTTCCCAACGTCCTCCCTACGACTGCCCTGAGGGGGTGGCTGCCGGCCGGGCGTTGATGCGTAGGGATGGCCGACGGCCATCGGTCAGGCTGGTGTTCAGCCTGAAGGCAAGGCGCGGGCGCGAGGCCCGGCGCAGACGGGGACTGACGCGCATCCCGCCGGCGCGCAGGCGCACCCGCAGGACGGTCGCTGACGTCCCCTTCGGAACACTGATCCGCAGGCGCTGCCCACTGACGGACACCGTGGCGCGCGCGCCGCGCGGCAGGCCGGTCGCGCTGACCTTCACCAGCCGCCGCACCCGCGATGCGGGCTGGAAGCGCAGGCCCGACGGCAGCGTGAACTGCGCCGCGGTCACCTTCGTCCGCCCGCCCACGACCCGCAGGTCCAGAGCCGGGCGGCCGCGCCGCAGCGAGCTGACCTTCACGGTCGCCGCGGGCGTGCAGTCCGGCATGTCCACGGAGACCGTGCGCTTGACCGCGGCGCCCGTGAACGACGCGAACTGCGCGTCGATCGGGACCCGCGAGGTCGCACACAGGTCACGCGACGCCTGCAGCAGGCCGCGCGACCCGCCGGCCAGTGTCAGCTCGAAGCGGGTCAGCGGCGTGTCCGGCAGACCGCTGACGGCGGCGACGATGCGCGTCCCCTCCTGGCGGACCCGGCCGGCGAGCGTGATCGACAGCGGGCCGCGCAGGTCGATGCGCAGCTCCGGCAGCGGGACACCCGGCACGGACACGAACGTCACGGTGCCGCGCAGCTGCTCGGCGATGAGCGGAGACTCGGCCACGGCTTCGCCGACCACCGTCTCGGGCTTGCAGTTCCCGGCCTGGTAGTCCGCGATCGGGCACGAGCGCCTGATGCGCTCGACGTCGATGGCCACGCCCTCGGGGAGCACCAGGTCGAGGTCGCGGGTGCCGCCCTGACCCAGCCCGGCACCGACGGCGGTGCGCAGCTCGGGGTGGCCGTTCTCGGCGACCTCGCTGCGCCCGCCGGCGAACGCCGCGGTCAGCGTCGGGGTGTACGGCACGTTCTCGCACCCGGTCGCCTGGTACGGCGAGCTGACCTCCGCAGACGCGCCCAGGTCGGAGTACAGCGTGCCGGTCGTCTGCATCGGCGCGCAGCTCGTGGCGTTCAGGCCGAAGCCCTCACGGTCGAGCGTCAGCGCCATCTCCCGCAGGTTGATGTCGATGCCGTAGACGCGGCCGGGCACGTCGGTCACGACGATGTCCAGCCCGATGTCCGGCCGCACGACGATGCGCGCGAGCACGACCAGGTCGCCGAAGTACAGCGGCCCGAAGTTGCCCGGCACGACGATCGAGAGTCCCGCGAGGTCGCCCGGCACCTGCGGCGCGGTCAGGTAGACGTTGCCGTTGATCGGCGCGGGCACCGGGCCCGGGCCGACCTTCACGCCCACGCCGCCGACGCGGTTCTCCGCCGCGCAGGTCCCGGCCCGCGCCTGCTCGACCGCGCACTGCGGCGCGGCGGTCAGGCGACCCGAGAACCCGGGCGGCAGGGAGATCTTGGCCCCGGTCAGACGGGCGTGGCCGTCCGGGCGGATGAGGTTGGCGGTCAGCACCGTGGGGGACGCCGCCTGCGTGGTGGTCAGCGACGTCGCCAGCGACGGGGCGAACCGCGCCGGGTCGTCACAGCCGGTGTCGACGGTGATCGGGGCGGTGGGCACCGCGGCGGGGCCGCCGCTGTCGGGCACAACCGTCGTCGAGCCCGTCCGTGTGCCGCACGACCGCGGGCCCGCGATGATCGCCGTCGGCCCACCGCGGAAGGACAGCCGGAACAGCGTGAACGGCACCGGCGGCAGGTTCGTCAGCCGCGTGGTGAGCTGGCCGGTCTGCTGATCGGGGATGACCTCACCGCTGAGCTTCACGCGTGCGGATTCCGGGTCGGGCCCGGTC
This sequence comes from Solirubrobacteraceae bacterium, assembly GCA_016463765.1. Classification (GTDB taxonomy): domain Bacteria; phylum Actinomycetota; class Thermoleophilia; order Solirubrobacterales; family Solirubrobacteraceae; genus Svornostia. The sequence continues at coordinate 44,965 of JAEMQS010000031.1, forward strand.
TGGGCGAAGATGAAGATCCGGATCAGCCCGGCGCCCGGCCGCTGGTCGGCGAGGTACACCACGCCCTCGAGCTCCTCGGCGATGAGCGGCGACCGGAAGCGCACCGTGCCGACCTTCGACCCCTCGGGGCACGTGGTCGGCGTGGCCTCGGACTGCGCGAACTGTTCGTCGGTGCACCCGACGAATCCGGGCTCCGAGCCCGCGCTGGCCGACAGCTCGTAGCCCTGCGGCAGCACGACGTCGGCGGTCTTCACCCGGGCCTGGGCGAGCGCCCCCGGCGCCTGCTCGGGGAACGTCATCCCGGCGGTGATGGTGCCCGGGCCGTCCGCTGCGTGATCGCCCTCGAGGATCATCGACGGCGTGAACGCGAGCTTGTCGCAGCCGGTGGGCTGGTAGCTCGAGCTGCCGCTTGCGTCGACGCCCTGCGCCGAGCGGATGAACACCCGCGTCGTCGCGGGCTGCGAGCAGTCGGTCGGGTTGACGACGAACGGCTTGTCGAGTGTCGGGTGGTCCGCCTTCGAGCCCCAGAGCTTGAGGTTGAAGCGGCGGATCTCGATCGGCAGCCCGAGGAACGTGCGGGGCAGGCCGGTGCTCAGCGCGTCGAGGCCGCCGTCGCCGCGCAGCACGATGACCGCTTCGACCTTCTGCACGGCCGCCAGGCCCGCGAGCTCGAGCTGGATGCCCAGTCGCGCGGCCTCGCTGCCGCGCGGGGTCAGGTTGAAGATCTTGCCGGTGATGATGTTCTCCGGCAGCGTGAGGACGGCTTCGATCCGGCCGCTGGCCTCGCCGACCTGCGCGCTCGACGGGCACCCGTTGAACGAGTGGAAGCGCGACACGCTGCACGTCGGCGTCGCGGTGGCGCCGCCGACCTGCCCGGGGGGCAGGGACATCTTCAGGTCGCGGACGTCGTCGCCGCCACCGAAGGCGTCGCCGCCGCCGCTGAACGCCATGGCGACGCAGAAGTCCTTGTTCGCGCCCGCCTGCGACTCAGTGGCCGCGGTGGTCGTCGTCGAGCACGACGCGTTCGCGGCGATCGGCTTCGCGACGAAGCCCGTCACGTCGACCTTCGCCACAGCCGGCGCGGCCATGATCCCGCTGATCAGCGCACATGCGCAGATCAACCTCACGGCGCGTTGCGCCGCCCCAAGACAGAGGTTCATCCGGTCCCCTTCCCCTCCCGGCCCATTCCGGGACTACGGAAGTGATAGCAGATGATGTGCGATCGCAAGTCACATGGCGGCAGGAAGGGGCTGCGACTAAGCTGTCTCGGATCGTGAGCACGCGCTCGTATGACCAGTACTGCGGCGCCGCTCGCGCACTCGATGTCGTCGGCGAGCGCTGGGCGCTGCTGGTCGTCCGCGACCTGCTCCTCGGCCCGAAGCGCTACACCGACCTGCAGGCGGGACTGCCCGGCATCGGGCCGAACGTGCTGAGCGCCCGGCTGCGCGGCCTCCTCGACGCCGGGGTGGTCGAGCGCAAGCAGCTCCCGCCGCCGGCCGCGGCGACCGTCTACCAGCTGACCCCGCTCGGCGAGGACCTGCGCCCGGTGGTGCGGGAGCTCGTGCGCTGGGGCCGGCACCTGCTCGGCGACCCGCCCCCCGGTGAGCAGCTGCGCCTCGGCTGGCTCGTCGTCGCGCTGGAGGCGAGCTTCCGGCCCG
>JAEMQS010000210.1 GCA_016463765.1 Solirubrobacteraceae bacterium
CTGACGGCGTCGCGCAGGGCCAGCACGTACGGGTTGCGGCGCGACACGATCGCCGGCGCGCGGACGAACTGCTTGATCACGTGGACGCCGGAGATCGCCTCGATCTGCGCGAGGATGTCCTGCGGGTCCTGGTTGGGCAGGTAGCGGATGTCGACGTCCATCGTGCAGCGGTCGGGCACCTTGTTGAACGCGTCCCCGCCCTCGATGCGTGCGAGGTTGATGGAGGGGCGGTCGAACAGGTCGGAGGACTGTCGGCTGAAAGGTAGGGTCTCGATGCGACGGAACGCGTCGTGCGCCTTGAGGATCGCGTTGTCGCCCAGCCACGGCGTGGAGCCGTGCGCGGCGCGCCCGCGGACCTCGGCGCGGAAGGCCAGGACGCCTTTGGCCTGGACGCCGATGTGCAGGTCGGTCGGCTCGCCGGTGAGCGCGAAGTCCCCGCGCAGGCCCTCCTTGACGAGCTCGTCGGTGCTGCGGCGGTCCACGTCCTCTGATTCTTCGTCGGGCACGCAAACCATGCGCACGCGGACGCCGTCCTGGTCCTTGACGTCGACCATCGCGCAGAGGATCGACGCCAGCGCGCCCTTCATGTCGTAGGCGCCGCGGCCGATGAGCCGGTCGCCGTCGAAACGGGGCTCGAACTGCTCGTCGAACGCGGGAACGACGTCGAGGTGCCCGTGGAAGATCACGGTCGGAGCTTCGGGATCGGTGGCACCCACATCCGCTAGAAGCACCGGAAGACCGTCGAAGTCGCGGGCTTCCGCGGCAACATCGTTGGAATCCAGCCACCCGCGCACGAACCCGGCGGCGCTCTGCAGCCCGTCGTGCGTGGAGGTGTCGTGGCGGATGAGGCGCTCCGCCAGGGCGCGCTCGTCCATCCCAAGAAGGGTAGCGACAGGTACCCTTCGGCCCGTGGGGGGCCACTTCGTCGTTCGGGGGACGACCAGGCGCATCGGTGGGCGGACGTCGTGATCGACGCGCTCATCCGCCTGGCGACCGGCCGTGCCCGCTTCGTCCTGACCTTCACCGCGCTGTTCTTCGTCGTCGCGGCGGTGCTCGGCGGCCCGGTCGCGGGGCTGCTGTCCTCCGGTGACGACTTCCGCGACCCGTCGTCGGAATCCGCGCAGGCGCAGGATCGCCTGGCCGCCGCGTCGGGCAGCTACGCGGCGCCCGGCGTCATCATCCTCGTCGAGACGCCGAACGGCCCTGAGACCGAGGGGATGCGCGGCAAGCTCGAGCGCCTGTCCGAGCGGGCGGAGCGTGACCCCGATGTCGCGCGGGTGACCTCGTTTGTCACGACCGGTGACGACCGGTTCGTGTCTGAGGACGAGGACTCCACCTACCTCGCCGTCTTCGGCAAGGAGGACGTCAGCGAGTCCGACATCGGCGAGCGGCTGGGCGAGGCCTTCGCCGACGAGGAGGGCGTGAAGGTCGGCGGTCCCGGCCCGGCCTTCGAGGCGATCGGCACCCAGGTCGAGTCCGACCTCAAGCGCGCGGAGATGATCGCCTTCCCGATCCTCTTCCTGCTCTCGCTGCTCGTGTTCCGTGGCGTGGTCGCGGCGCTGCTGCCGCTGTTCGTCGGCGGGCTCGTGGTGGTCGGGACGTTCCTCGCCCTGCGGATCGTCAACGAGGGGCTGTCGCTGAGCATCTTCGCGCTGAACCTGGCGATCGGACTGGGGCTCGGCCTCGCGATCGACTACTCCCTCTTCGTCGTCTCCAGATTCCGGGAGGAGCTCGGCAACGGGCTGGACACCGGCGCCGCCGTGGCTCGGACGATGCGCACCGCGGGCCGCACGGTCATCTTCAGCGCGGCGACGGTCGCGGCCGCCCTGCTGTCGCTGCTCGTCTTCCCGCAGCGCTTCCTCTACTCGATGGCGATCAGCGGGTCGATCACCGCCATCCTTGCCGCGATCATCGCGGTGACCGCGCTCCCGGCACTGCTCATGGTGCTCGGCCCGCGGGTCAACGCGCTGGCGCCCGCCCGCTGGCAGCACACCGACGGGAAGACCGAGCAGGGCTTCTGGTACCGGCTGTCCCGTGCGGTGATGCGCCGCCCGCTCCCCATCGCACTGGCCACGGCCGCGGTCCTCATCATCATGGGCCTGCCGTTCCTGCGGATCGAGTTCACCGGCATCGACGCGCGGATCCTGCCGGACGACACCCCCGCCAAGCAGATCGACACCGAACTGCGCACGGAGTACGCGCGCGGCGTCACCGAGCCGGTCACCGTGGCGGTGCGCGCGCCGGAGAGCTCCGGGCGCGACATGCGCCGCTACGCGCGCCAGATCGAACGGCTGGACGGCATCGACCAGGTCGACGACCCGCGCTACCTCGGCCGGGACGTGTGGCAGCTCGACATGGTCCCCGCGGAGGCGGCGCTGGACGAACGCACCCAGGAGCTCGTCCGCGACGTGCGCGCCACGGACGCCCCGGGCTCCGCGCTCGTCACCGGGCAGACCGCCAGATTCGTCGACCAGCAGGCCGCGCTCGCGGCCGGCCTGCCGTGGGCGATCGCCATCCTCGCCATCACGACCCTCGTGATCCTGTTCCTCATGACCGGGTCCGTGGTCCTGCCGATCAAGGCGCTGATCATGAACCTGCTCGGGCTGAGCGCCGCGTTCGGCCTGCTCGTCCTGATTTTCCAGGACGGCCGATTGGAGGGCCTGCTCGCCTACGAATCGCAGGGCGCGCTGGAGAGCACCCAGCCGCTGCTGCTCCTGGCGCTGGCGTTCGGATTGTCGACCGACTACGGCGTCTTCCTGCTCACGCGGATCAAGGAGGCGCGCGACGGCGGGCTGCCCAACGACGAGGCCGTCGCCGTCGGGCTGGAACGCACCGGACGGATCATCACGGCCGCCGCGCTGCTGTTCTGCGTGGCGATCGGGGCGTTCGCGACGTCGGAGATCGTCTTCATCAAGGAGGTCGGGGTCGGGACGGCGCTCGCCGTGCTCATCGACGCCACGATCATCCGCGCACTGCTCGTGCCCTCGCTCATGGAGCTGCTCGGCGAGTGGAACTGGTGGGCGCCCGGGCCGCTGCGCCGCCTGCACGACAAGATCGGGATCTCCGAGGGCGAGCCCGCGCTGCAGGCGCAGGGCACGGTCCTCGGTGCGGGTGGGCAGGCC
>JAEMQS010000088.1 GCA_016463765.1 Solirubrobacteraceae bacterium
TCGCCGCCGTGCGCGGCCGGGTAGGACCGGGTCTGGACGACATCACCGTCGGTCGCCAGCGCCTGAAGGCCGCCGCCGCATTCGGTACGGACCTGCGTGCACGCGGCGCCGTCGCTCGTCGCCAGCGCCCACGTCTCGCGCATCGCGTGGGTCTCCGCGGAGCCCCGCCGGATCCGGGGGTCGGACCGCAGCGTCTCCTCGGCGGGCACGAGCAGCGCGAGCTTGTCCTGCACCGAGACCGCAAACGGGTCGAGTTCGCACGCGGAGGCCCAGTGCCCGCGTGCGGGGTCGGTCGTCCCGGTGCCGGCGAGCGGGGCGACGGGGCCCGGGGTCGCCGGGCCGGCGCGTGCGATCTGGAGCGCCTGGTCGATCGCGTCCTCGACCGCCGCGGCGGTCACTTCGCGGGTGGCCGCGAAGCCCCAGCGTCCGTCCGCGCGCACACGGACCCCGACGCCTTCCGACGTGCCCGTGTCGACTGCGTCGATCTCGCCGTTGCGGACCCGGACCTGCTCGAAGGTCCGTCCGACGAACCGCGCCTCGACGTAGGCGCACGCTCGCGGGGCCGCGTCGATGCGGCCCTGGAGTAGCGCGAGCACGGCCGGATCAGGCCCGCTCACCAGGCCGCCTTGTAGATGGCGCGAACCTCGTCGGGGAGCGGTGGCGGCGGCGTGCGGTCCAGTTCGGAGCGGCGCATCGCAACCGTCGCGCAGGTCTCCAAGACGTCCGGGTGGACGCCCAGGGCCCGCAGCGACCGCGCCTCCGCACGTGCCGAGAGTTCGTCGGCGAACGCGCGGAACTCGGTCGCGTCGACCAGGCCTCGGCGGTCCAGAGCCACGAGCGTATGGGGAAGCAGCGCGGCATTGACGCTCCCGTGCGGGAGGCCGCTCGCGCGCACGAGGGTCTGGGCGAGCACGTGGTGCAGCCCGATGCCTGCGGCGTCGAGGGCGTATCCGGACAGCAGGGCGCCGAGCGCGAGTTCGTCGCGGTCCGGCTCCATGGAGCCGAAGCCCTCGGCGAGTCGCCGCGCGGCGTCGCGAGCGACGAGCGTGGGGACAGGCGAGGCGCCGACCGTCGCCGTGGCCTCGATCGCGTGGGCCAGAGCGTTCGCCGCGCTGCCCGCGAGATCGCGGACCGGCTGGGAGGCGGAGAGCGCGGGGTCGTTGATGATGACCGACGGCCGGACCCGCGGTGTGGAGGGGTCGACCCCTGTCGCATGCCGATGCGACCGTGTCATCTCCGCGGCCGACAGCGTTGTCGGGACGGCCGCGACCCGCAGCCCGCCGCGTGCGGCCGCGACGGACTTCGCCACGTCCACGACCCGGCCGCCGCCGAACGCGACGAGGGGCAGGTCGTCCGGCAGGTCGACGTCCTCCAGTTCCGCGAGGAGGATGGCCGCGACGTCGTCCACACGACCTGCCGGCACGTCCCGCGAGATCGCTGCGTCCGCGGTGACGTCGGGCGCCGCGGCGCGTGCACGTGGCGTGGTCAGCAGCGCGTAGCCGGACCCGAGCAGCGACGGGGCATCCGCGGCGACGCCGCGCCCGAAGCGGATCGTGCGCTCACCGTCGCGCCAGGTGAAGGGTGCAACCATCCCGCGCAGTTTGACCACTCGGGAGGATGGTCGGCGACGCCGGCGGCGATGGTGCGCCGCTCGGCCGAGCGGCGGCGCGTCAGATCCGCGCTGCCACGCGCCGGTCGCGCCGGCCGAGGTGCAGCAGGCCGCGCCGCGCCGGAGCGTCGATGCGCGCAGCGCGCAGGCGCAGCAGCTCGACCACGCTCGCCGTCCGGGCGAAGGGGTCGGCCGCGATCCGTCCGTCGGCCAGCGACAGCGCGGCGACGGCGCGATCGTCCTGCTCGGCGATGAGGGCCGGCATGAGGACCGCGTCCGTCTCGTCGAGGGTGGCGAGGCGGTGCAGCGTCGCGATGTCGGCCGCCGTGGCGGTGCGGATGGTGATGGCGGGGTCGATGGTGGGGGAGGTGGTGCGGGGCATGGTGGTCGTCCTCTCGTGCTCGTCTGTCCTTAACATCGCACCGGAGGAGCATCAGCTCCAATGACATTTGGCTGCTGCAGCGATAAGCTGGCCTAATGCTTGATGTGCGACGCCTCCGGGTGCTGAAGGAGGTCGCGGCTCAGGGGTCCTTCTCCGCGGCCGCCGATGCGCTGGCCTACACGCAGTCGGCCATCTCGCAGCAGATCGCCGCGCTGGAGCGCGAAACGGGGACGCGGCTGCTGGAACGCCACCCCCGCGGCGTGCGGCTCACGGACGCCGGACGCGCGCTCGTCGCCCACACCGAGGTCATCCTGTCCCGGCTGTCCGACGCGGAGGCCGAGCTCGATGCGATCGCCGGCCTGCGCGGTGGCCGTCTGCGCCTCGTGTCCTTCCCCACGGCGGGCTCGTCGATCCTCCCGGCCGCGATCGCGCGCTTCCGCGAGCAGGCCCCGGGCGTCGAACTCAGCCTCGAGCCGCGCGAACCCGAAGAGGGACTGGCCGGCCTGCACGCCGGGGACTGCGATATCGCCGTGACGATTCGCGCGCCGCACACGGGCGTCCCGGACGACGGCACGGTGCGGCGGCACCTCCTCGACGATCCGATGTTCGTCTGTCTGCCCGCCGGCCACCGGCTGGCCCAGGCGCGGTCGCTGCGACTCGCCGACCTGGACGCCGAGCCGTGGCTGGTCGGCTCGACCGGCAGCTGCCCCGACACGACCGTCCTCCTGCGCGCGTGCCAGACGGCCGGGTTCGAGCCGCGGATCGGCTTTCACTCCGACGACTACCTCGCGATGCAGGGCTTTGTCGCGGCGGGCGTGGGCGTGGCGCTGATCCCGGATCTCGCGCTCATCACCGTCCGGGACGATGTCGTGATCCGCGAGCTGAGCGGCGAGAATCATCACCGCGTGATCGAGGCGGCTACCCTGGACGGCGCGTTCTGCTCCCCCGCCTCGCAGCTCATGCTGGACCTCCTCGCCGAGGTCGGTGCGGGGTTTGCGCGGGACCGTCGCGCACTCGCGCTCGCCTCCTGAAAGGCGGGGACGCGCCACATCTTGCACAGGTTCGGGCGCCGAGACGCTCGATGGTCCGTGCATCGGCGCGCAAGCGCCCGTCGCCCGCCAGACTCCCCAGAAGAGGGTATCCCCAGTTGTGTCCCTGACTCGCCGCCTGTACGTGCTCTCCGCCGTGGTCGCCGCGCTCGCGGCGGTGGTGGTCGGCCTGCTCGTGGTCGCGATCAATCAGTACCGCGACGCGCAGGGCCAGGCCGACAATGTCAGGACGGCCATCGAGGTGGCCTCGGACGTCGAGCGGGCGAGCGTCGAGCTGCGCATTGCCGCCGGAGCCCTGGCGCTCGGTGGGTCGGAGGAGTTCCGCGAGCGGTTCATCACCGAGGCCGATCGGCTCGAGCGGGCGCTCCGCCGTTTCGACGAGGCGACCACCGAGCCCGACGCCGTGCGCTTGGCGGCCAACGAGACGAGGGAGGCGGTCGACGAGTTCCAGCGCGAGTACGCCGAATCGTTGTTCCGCCAGGTCGAGCGTGACCCCGCGGGAGCGCGCCGACGCGTGGCCGGCGGTGGCGAGGGACGCGCGCGTACGGAGGAGCTGCGGCGCAGCTTCAACGCGCTGCGCGACGTTGAGGAACGTGCGGTCGCCGAGCGCGAGGATGAAGCGGGCGACGCCGCCACGCGCGCGATCGTGGCGGTCATCGGCGCGGGGGTCGGGCTGATCGTGCTGCTGTTCGCCGCGGTGGCCTACCAGCGGTCCGCCGTCATCCAGCCGCTGCGCCGGCTCGGGGGTGCGGCGTCGCAGATGTCGGCCGGGGATCTCGGTGTCCGGGTCGACGTCCGCGGCCACGACGAGATCGGGGAGGTCGGCCGGGCGTTCAACGCCATGGCGGCCTCGATGGACGCGACCCAGTCGGAGATGGAGGCGCAGAACACCGAGCTCGAGCAGGTCAACGAGCAGCTGCGCCAGCGCGGGGACGAACTTGCGGCGACCGCCCAGAGCCTGAGCGCCGAGACCGGCCGGCTCGAGGCGCTAAGCACGTTCGGCCAGCGGCTCATCGCCACCAGCGGCCTCCAGGAGGTCGCCGAGCTGACCCTGCGCACGGCGATGGAGGTCGGCGGGGCGCGGATGGGAACCGTGCACGCCGGGCGCGGGCTCGCCCTGCTCGCGGCGCGCGGCATCGCGCCGGACCGCGTCTCCCAGACCCTCACGGCGGGGCAGGGACTCGCCGGGCGCGCGATCCAGGAGCACCTCACCGTCGACGTCGCGGGGGACCCGGAGGCGCCCGAGGTCGACGGCATCGGCGGGGGCATGCCGATCGGCAGGCAGCTCTTCGTGCCGCTGGTGCGCAACACGGACGTCGTGGGCGTGCTCGGGCTCGGGTGGCTGAGCACGAACACGATCGACCCGGACACGGCCGGCCTGCTCGAGCAGTTCGCCCGCCAGGCGGCCGTCGCCATCGCGTCGGCCCAGGCGACGGACCAGGTCCGCGAGCTCGCCGACGTCAATCGCGCCGTGATCGAGGCCAGCCGCGACGCGATCTCGCTGCACGCGCGCGACGGCTCCCTGATCCTCACCAACCAGGCGATGCGCGCGCACTCTCTGGACGTCTGGGGCCGCTCCATGGACGAGATGCCCGAGCTCGCGATGGACCTCGCCGGCGCGCTCACCGACCCGCGCGGCTATCTCGAGACGATGGACGCGATCATGAACGACCGGGCCGAGGAGACCTTCGACGAGTTCGAGGTCGCCGACACCGGCCGGGTGTTCACGCGCTACACCCGTCGCGTCCGGGTGGCGGGGCACGACGAGGCGGGCCGGCTCGTCGTCATCCGCGAGGTCACCGCGGAGCGCCAGTCCGAGCGCGCGAAGGAGGCGTTCGTCGCCAACGTCTCGCACGAGGTGCGGACGCCGCTCGCCGGGATCATCGGGTTCAGCGAGCTGCTCCTCGGGCGCGAGTTCGACCCCGAGGAGCGCCGCCGCCACCTGGAGACGATCCACCGCGAGGCCCTGCGCCTGTCCAGCCTCGTCGACGACTTCCTCGACCTCCAGGGCCTGGACCAGGCGCGGTTTCGCATCGTGCCGTCGAAGCTCGACGTCCGGGACGTCGTGCGCCAGCAGGTGTCGGTGTACACCGGACGCGACGATGCTCATGCGATCCGGCTCGACCTGCCCGACCACCCGACGCTCGCGATGGCCGACGAGCTGCGCATCGGTCAGGTCCTCGGCAACCTGCTGTCCAACGCCATGAAGTACTCGCCGGAGGGCGGCGATGTGAAGGTGACGGTCTCCAACGCGAGCCACGACGTCCGCGTCGAGGTCGAGGACGAGGGCCTCGGGATCCCGTCGTCCCACGTCGCCCATGTCTTCGAGCGGTTCTTCCGGGTCGAGCACGAGGGGCACGAGCGCATCGGCGGGACCGGCCTGGGTCTCGCCCTCGCCCGCGAGCTCGTGGAGATGCACGGCGGGCGCATCGGCGTGGAGAGCACCGAGGGCCAGGGCTCGCGGTTCTGGTTCACGTTGCCGTCGGCGGACTGAACCCGCTGCCCGACCACCTTCCGGTGCGGTAGCGTCGCGCCATGCGACGCATGGTGATCGTGGCCTTGGGCGTGGTGGCGCTCCTGCTGGTACCGGGCGCCGCGATGGGGGCGGGGCTCCCCGTGACGTACAAGATGCCCTCCGGCACGCCGGCGGATCCCGACGGTCCACCCGCCGGCGCGAACGACTGGGCGTGCCGGCCGAGTGCGGCGCACCCCCGGCCCGTGATCCTCGTCCCCTCGACGGCGAACACCATGGCCGTGAACTGGGCGACGCTCTCGCCTCTGCTGAAGAACGAGGGCTACTGCGTCTTCTCGCTGAACTACGGTGCGTTTCGCTCCCCGCTCGGGCTGCGGTACTACGGCGGGCAGCCGATCGAGTCCTCGGCGGCTGAGCTGGGTGCCTTCGTCGACCGCGTCCTCGCGGCGACCGGCGCGCCGCAGGTCGACGTCGTCGGCCACTCCCAGGGCGGGATCCTCGCGGAGTACTACGTCAAGTTCCTCGGCGGGGCGCCGCGGGTGAAGACGATCGTGGGGCTGGCGTCGCCGACGAAGGGCGGCACGCTCAACGGGCTGCTCGACGCCGCTGAGAACCTGCGCCGGCGATCACCGCAGGTCGGCAACGCGCTGTTCGCGCTCGTGGAGGACAACGCGCCGTCGATGATGCAGCTGCGGATCGGCTCGCCGTTCATCGCCAAGCTCGGCTCGGTGCCCGAACCGGCGGGGATCGCGTACACGAAGATCGCGTCGCGCTATGACCCGGTCGCGACGCCCTACCGCAACGTCTTCATCGACGGCGCGAACAACGTGCTCGTCCAGCAGCGCTGCCGCCTGGACTTCGCCGACCACGGTGCGCTGGCATTCGACCGGATCGCGCTGCGTGAGGTGCGCAACGCGCTGGACCCGGCGACCGCAGGCCGGATCGGTTGCGTACTCGTGCTGCCGTTCGTCGGCGGCTGAGCGCGGCGATGGCCCCCGGCCGGGGACCATCGCCTGCGTCATGACGAACGGTGGATCAGGAGACGATGATCCGCCCGAACGCGTTCTGGAGCGGTTCGGCCGCGACGCACGACATCCGCGTGCTGATCGGCGAGCCGCCACTGCCGATGGTCGTGCCGCGGAGCGTCACCATGTAGATGCCGAACCCAAGGTCGACGGTGCCGACGTTGGCCGTATTGAAGGTGACGCTGGATTGCCCTGTGAACGCCGACTCCCACGGCTGTCCGGACTGCAGCGCCACGTAGCCGCCCGAGGTGCCGGTGGCCAGCCGCTGGGACGCCGCGGCGCCGGAGGCGATCATCCTGAGCGAGTTCAGCGTCGCGTCGGCGCCCACGGAGTTCCCGAGCAGCGTCGCCCGCACCGTGTTGGCGTTCGCGGCGTCGAAGGACAGCGACGTCGAGATCCCGCTGACGGTCGAGGTCGTCGTGCCCTGGGACAGCCGGACGCGGTCGTTGACCGTGGCCTTGACGCGGATCGTGCCGGTGACCTGGGTGCCGACGAGACCGGGATACGTCGGGTGGTTGGCCACCGTGCACGAGACGGGGATCGTCTTGTCCACGCGGTTGCGCAGCTGCCCGATGACGAACTGCGCGAGGTTGCGATGCGCTGCGATGTCCGTGGCGTAGTACAGATGCTCCAGCAGGCCGCCGCTGCCGGCCTGGCAGATCGGGTCCATGACCAGGCAGTAGCTGCGGACCTTGCCGAAGTGCGTCTGCTCCAGCGCGTGCTCGTTGCGCATGCTGAACCCGACCGAGCCCTGCACGAACGTGCCGGCGTGCTTGCCGCGGTTGGTGTCGTCCGGCAGGCCGTTCTGGTAGTTGCCCTGCCAGCTGATCAGCGGCCCGGCGGTCATGACGTTCAGGGCATTGGTCGCCGAGCCGGGAATGGTCTCGGGACTGCGGAACCCGGGGTCGGCGAACATCGCCACCGCCACGACCTTGGCCTTCTCGGCGGTCGTGAGCTCCGGGTTGTGCTGCTCCTGCTGGTAGAAGAGCCGATCGGCGTTGGCCGTGATCGCGTTGGCGACGACGAGCGCGCCCTGCGAGTACCCGAGGTACACGAAGCGCTTGTCCGGGCAGCGCGTGATCTGCGCCCGGGTGTAGTTCACCAGGCCGGTTGTCCCGGATCGCACGCTCAGCTTGAAGTCCTTGTACGCCCCGAACGGGTTGAACGGGTCCGGGATGGTCGCCGGGTAGCTGATGTCCGTGCGGACGATCTGTCCGAGCTTGCCCGGCTGCGCGACGCCGGGCACCATCGCGGTGGACCCGTCGGTCGGGTTCGTCATCTCCTGCTTGATCAAGCCGTAGACGCCCGTGGGGTTGAGGCGGTCGGTTGACCCGTCGAGGTTGAGGCTGGAGCCCGAGGGCTCCGAGGTGCCGCGCACGACGACGACGTCGACGTCGGCGCAGGTGCCCGCGATCTCGTCCGGTGAGGCGAATGCGGGCGGGGCAGAGGACACGAGCAGCGTCAGCGAGCTCGCGGCGAGCAGGCTCGCGCTTCGAAGTCTGGACATGATTCTCCTGCGGCGATTGGACAGGGAATGAGAGCGAGCCGCGGCGCCCTGCCGCGCGATTGTGTCGCACCGGTCGCTGAATGCCATTCAGAACGACGGGCTGCGACGCGCTGTCGCTTGGCACGTTCGTGTCCGGCACGATGTGGCCATGGCCGTGGACCCGTACGCCGCCGAGCTCGACGCGTTCGTCGCGCAGCGCAAGACGCTCGTTGCGGAGCTGCGGGCAGCGGGTGATCGCGCTGGCGCGAAGACGGCGGCGGCGCTGCGCAAACCCAGCGTGGCGGCGTGGGCGATCAACCAGCTCGTGCACCGGCATGGCGAACTCGTCTCTGCGTTCCGCGCAGCCGCCGCTGAAGCCCGGGGCGCGCAGGTCGCCTTGGCCGGCGGCGGTGACCGGGACGCTTGGCGCGCGGCGATGGCGTCCGTCCGGGAAGCTCAGGGTGACCTGATGGACGCGGTGGCGGAACTGGGGGTGAGTACGGCCGCGCGGGACGGGGCCGAGGCCACGCTGGCGGCTGCGGCGGCGGACGAGGAGGTCGAGGCCGACGCGTTGAGCGGCCGGCTCGTGCGCGAGGTCGAGCCCGGCGGCTTCGGCGCGCTGCTGGCTGCGGACATCCCGATCGTCGCGCGGCCGGAGCAGGCCGAGGAACCCGAGGAGGACGACTCAGCGCAGGCGCATGCCGTTGCCGCTGCGGCCGCGGCGGCGGCGCGGGAGCGCGCGGAGGCACTCGAGGCGGCACGGGCACGCCTGGCCGCGGCAGAGGAGGCGCTGGCGGTCGCCGAGCGCCGGCGCGACGAGGCCGCGGCGGCCGTGAAGGACGCCCGGCGGGAGGTGGCGGATCTCGAGGACGCGCGCCCGCAGAGGCGTCGCGGTCAGAGGTCGTAGGAGATGTCGCTCATTCCCTTGGCAGCGAGCCGGGCCCGCAGCGAGGCGAGCGTCGGGCTGTCGGGCGCGATCGCTTCGGCCACCTTCATCGCCGAGTAGACCGCGGTCTCCTGGAGGTCGGTGCCCGTCGTGTAGCTGCCGCTGAAGTGCAGGCCGTGCCGGCCCTGCAGCGGGGCGAGCCCGCGGGCGGCGGCGATCGCGTGCCGGTTGATGAGCGGGTGCTGGAAGCGTCGTTCGGCCAGGACGTGCTGCGGCTCGGTGCGCCGGCGCTGGGCCCAGGACTTGAACGCGTCGACGCGCGCCCCTGAGGGCAGTCGCTCGTGCAGCGCGCCGATCCACGCGCTGCCTTCGCACTCGACGCCGTCGACCCCGGCGTTGTACGCCGACCAGGTTCCGCGCCGAGGGTGCATGTATGCGGGGTCGCGGTGGATCAGCAGGCGTGCGTCGAAGTACTCGTACCGGTCCAGCAGCGCCGTGACCTCGTCAAGAGCGGGCAGCGGGCGGAGCAGCTCGCGGCCGATGCGGGGTGGTGCATTCATCACCACGTGGCGGTACGGACCCCGGAGCCCCGCGGGTGTCTGCAGGACCCAGCCGTCGCTGCGCCGGGCGAGGGCCTGCGTGGGGGCGTTCACGTGGACCTTCGCGGCCGGAGCCCGGTCCAGCAGGCGCTGGAGGTTTCCCTGCAGGCCGATCTTCGAGTTGTAGGTCGTCGCGCCGTTGAGGGGGTTGGCGGGGAAGGCGAGGGTGAACGTCTGGAGGATCGACCGCGCCGACGCCTGCGCGGCCTCGGCGCGGGAGCATCCGATCGTGGCCGTGATCCACGGGTAGAGGACCTGGGCCTTGAAGCCGCGGTCGAGCGGCAGGCGGCGGATCCACTCGTCGACGGTGGTGTCCCACGCCAGGCCGCCCAGGATCGCGCGGCGGGCGAACTGCGTGAACAGGGCGAACCCGATGGCGTTGGGCAGCGTCTCGAACGGCCGCGTCGACGAGAACCGCAGCCGGCCGCCGGTCACCGGGAACACGCAGAGGCTGCCCGGTGCGGCGTGCGTCTGGGTGGCCAGGCCGACCTCGTCGAGCAGCGTGACGTAGAGCGGGTGCGTGGCGGGGTGGAAGAACTGCGCCCCGATGTCGACCGTGACGGCGTGGCCCCGGTCGTCGATGACCCGTGAGTCGCAGTGCCCGCCGATCTTTTCGCGCGCCTCGAAGACATCGACGTCGTGGGTGCCGGCGAGGAAGTACGCGGCGGCCACACCTCCGGCGCCGGCGCCGATGATGGCCACCCGGTCGCGGCCCGACGCGCCGGCGGGCGGGGCGATGCGCGCGCCGACACCGAGCGCGGCGAGTCCGATCGCCCCCTTGAGGGCGTCACGGCGGGTGAGGGGCGTGGACATCGCGTCGGACCCTACGCGACGTCTGGCCCGTTCGAACGCGTCCTGGTTGACGAAGGCGAGGGTGGTCGAGTAGGGTCGTAACGTCTGTTACGTAACACTCGTTACGAATTGGCTGTGGAGAGAGATCGCGGGCGCCTGTCCGGGCGCTGGGTGCATGTCCTCGAGGAGAGATGGGAGACGTGATGGAGCAGACGGACATCAACGCGGTGATGAGCAGGCGCAAGCTCATCGGTGCGGGCGTGGCACTCGGCGCCGGCGCGGCGCTGCCGAAGTGGACCTGGGCCGCGGCGCAGTCCGTCGCCGGGGTCGGCGGCGTCGGCATCCCGCCCTGGGAGGTCTGGGACGCCGAGGCCGATCCGGTCATCGCCGCCGTGATCGACCGCGGCGAGGCGCCCATGGTCAACGCGCTGCTGCGGCAATGGACGCAGAACGGCCAGCCCCTTCCCGACGGCCTGCCCGCCGACCTGCGCGAGTTCATGGAGCACGCGCGCCAGCTGCCGGCGTGGACGGACATCGACAAGCTCAAGTGGGCGGTCGACTTCAACAAGCGCCGCGGTGTCTATCTCGGTGTCGCCTACGGCTTCGTCAGCGGCATGATGAGCACGGTCATCCCCCATGAGGCGCGCGCGGTCTACTACTCCAAGGGGGGCGGCGACATGAAGGACCGCATCTCCAAGACCGCCAAGCTGGGCTACGACATCGGCTCCGAGCGGGCCTTCCACTCGCCCCACGGCGAGATGATCGTCACGTGCGTGAAGACCCGTATGGCGCACGCGGGCGTGCGGCATCTGCTCCCGCAGTCGCCGCACTGGCGCCACGGCGCCACGGAGGTCGGCGGCATCCCGATCAGCCAGCGCGACATCCTCGTCACCTGGCACAGCCTGCCGACCTCGGTCGTGCGGTCGTTCCGCAAGTGGGGCGTGCGGATGCCGCCGCGAGACGCCGACGCGTTCCTGCACTCCTGGCAGGTGGCCGCGCACATGCTCGGCGTCCGCGACGAGTACATCCCGGCGACCTGGGCCGCGGCCGAGACACAGGCGCAGCAGATCCTCGACCCGGTGCTCGCGCCCACCCCCGAGGGCAAGAAGCTCGCCCACATGCTGGTGAATCTCGCCGCCGAGGTCGATCGCGGCCACATCAGCAAGCCCCTGCTGGAGTCGTTGACCCGGACGTTCCTCGGCCCGAAGATCGCCGGCTGGCTGGAGATCCCTCGCCATCCGTGGCAGGACGAGCTGCTGGCGGCCGCGTGGCCGCTCTACGTCGGGGTGCAGGAGGGCACCCTGTGGCTCGCGCCCCGCTACGCGAAGCAGTTCTGGAACTTCTTCGCCGAGGTCCTGCGCCAGGGCGCGCTGTGGTACCTCGGCGAGGGCAAGCGGCTGTACATCGAGATCCCGGTGATGAACAACCCGAACTACCTGAACGCCCCGCCTCCCTCGTGACCCGAACGGATCTCTGCCGCTCGCCCCGCGCGGGCGGCGGGGGTCAGGGGAGCGGCTGGTCGTCGCCGAGCCACGCCAACTCGTCGGCGAGCATGCGGGTGGCGAGCTCCTGCGCGCGTTCGGGACGCTCGACGCCGGCCAGCAGGCCGATGCCCGCCAGCAGGGTCACGAGGCGGTCGGCGCGGTACTCCACGTCGACCTCGGCGTGCAGCTGCTCCTCTTCCTGGGCCTCGGCCAGCAGCCCGGCGAGCATGCCGCGCAGGGCCACCCAGCCGTCGCGGTAGCGCGCGGAGAGGCTGTCGCCATTGGCGGCGTCGCTCCAGACCGCGGCCCACACGCGCCACTCCTGCCGGCGCTCGGCATCGACGGGGAGCATCGCCTCGGCAGCGCGGTGCAGCCGGTCGAGCGCCGGGGTGTCCGACGCGATCGCCTGCGCCACCCGCCGTCCCGCGGCGGCGTTGGTGGCGTCCAGCATGGCCTCCATGACCTGCTGCTTGCCCTCGAAGTAGTGCGTGACGAACCCGGTGGTCACGCCGGCCTCCGCCGCGATGACGCGCATGCTCGCGCCGCTGATCCCGCGCGTCGCCACCGCGCGCGTGGCGGCCTCGACGATGCGCT
>JAEMQS010000032.1 GCA_016463765.1 Solirubrobacteraceae bacterium
GCTCGGCGTCGAGCGTGGCGACGACGGCGTCGAGGTCGGTCTCGGCCACGATGGGGACGTCGAGCGCCCCCGGACCGAGCCGCTCGGCGCGGAGCTTGACCTGCGCGGCCGACTCCTCTCCCGTGACGTAGAGCGTCTTGTGCCCGGCCTGGGCAAGATGGCCGAGCGCCATGTTCGTCAGCGTCGATTTGCCGATGCCCGGCGAGCCGCCGAGCAGCACCAGGGAGCCGGGGACGAGCCCGCCTCCGAGCACGCGATCGAGCTCGCCGATGCTCGTCTGCAGGCGCTTCGTCTGCTCGGCGTGGACCTCGCGCAGTGCGGTCGGTGTGCGCGCGAGTGCGCTGTTCGTCGCCCCCCGCGCCCGTCCGCCGCGACCACCGCCGCCCGCGGTCGCCTTCGGCGGCGCGGCCTCCTCGACCAGTGTGTTCCAGGCGCCGCAGCCGGCGCACTGGCCGTGCCAGCGGGGCTCGGTGTGCCCGCAGTCCGAACAGACGTGGATGGTTGCCGCACGAGCCATGAGGCGAACAAATGTACGTGTCGCCCCGGCGGGTTCTACGACGCCGGGTTGGGCGGCGGCAGGCGGTCGAGCATCGCCAGGAGGGCGCGGCGCCCGGCCTGGCTCTCTTCGCGCAGGTCACGCAGTTCAGCCGACATCTCGGCGTATCGGGCCTGCGCCTCGGCGTACCGGGCCTGCGTCTCGGCCGTCGTCTCGCGGTACACGCACATCCACCGCTCCTCGCGCTGGCGCATGTCCAGCCGCAGGCCGTCGAGGAGCTCCCGCATCTCGGTCTTGTTGTCCGCGATGTAGCCCTTCGTCTCGGCGATGTGCTGCGCCGTCTCTTCGATGTGGCGGTCGATCCGCCGCAGGATCTCGTCGTCTGCCATGCAGGCATGGTCGCACCCACAGTGCGACCAGACAACGCAGCGCTGTGCCGATTCAGCGGCCTGCGAACGTCCCCATCGCGGCGTGCAGCGCCCCGGCCTGGGCGATCAGCGGCAGCGCGAGCAACGCCCCCGACCCCTCGCCCACGCGGAGGCGCAGGTCGAGCAGCGGCTCCAGCCCGAGCTCGGTGAGCACGACGCCGTGGCCCGGTTCCGCCGACCGATGCCCGGCGATGAGCCCTTCCGCCACGGTGGGGTTGCGACGGACCGCCACCAGCGCGGGGACGCTGGCCGCGTAGCCGTCGAGGACGACCGGCAGCCGACGCGACCACGCCTCCTCGATCGCACCAGCCAGTGCCGCCAGCTCGAAACCGCCCAGCGCGATCAGCGCAGAGACCGCGCCGTCCGCCACCGCGTCGGCGTGGCGCTGCAGCGCGTCGTCGACCAGGGCCCGCTTGCGCTCGATCCCCGCCGCATCGACGCCGACCCCGCGGCCGACGACCTGCAGCGCGGAGGCACCCGTGAGCGCCGCGCCGAGCATGGCAGCGGTCGCGGTGTTCCCGATGCCGATCTCGCCGGGAACGAGGCAGTCGACCCCGTCGTCGGCCAGCCCCGCCACGAGCTCGGCCCCGGCGCGCATGGCCGCGGCGCACTGATCGCGCGTCATGGCCGGCCCGTCGAGGACGTCGGCTGTGCCGGCCGCGACCTTGTGGTCCGCCACGCCGCGCGGCGTGTCGTCGCGCAGACCGACATCGACGATGAGGAGCTCGTGACCACCCTGTTCTGCCAGCACCGCCGCCGCGGTCTCCCCGCGCGCAGCGGCCGCGGTGATGTCCGCCGAGACGCGTGCGCCGTACAGGCTCGTCCCGCGCGCGGTGTGCCCGTGGTCGCCGGCGCAGATGAGCACGCCCGCCCGGATCCGGCTCGGCGGAGCCGCCCCCGTGATGGCCGCCCAGCGCTCGACGACGCCCTCCAGGGCGCCGAGGCTGCCCGCGGGTCGGACCTGCCGGTCGTGGTGGTCGCGGACGGTGATCGCGGCGCGCCGGTCGGGGGTGGTCGCGACCGACGCCTGATGTTTGACAGACGTCCACTTCTCAGCCATCACCATGCGCTCAAGCGGTGCGCGCTGTGACCACCCCGCCGCCTCGAGCCCCGGCCGCACGGGACGCTCGTCGGGCCACCCCACGCAGAGGTACGCCATGGGGATCACGCCGTCGGGAATCCCCAGCACAGCGCGCAGATCCGGCGGGCGATAGAAGCTCACCCAGCCGACTCCGAGACCCTCGGCGCGCGCCGCCAGCCAGAAGTTCTCGATTGCGCAGGCGGCGCTGTAAATGTCGGTCTCGGGGATGGTTCCCCGGCCGAGCACTTCCGCGTCCGGATCGCCCGGGTCGCAGCAGACCACCACGCCGAGCGGCGCCTCGACGACCCCCTCGATCTTCTGGTCGAGGAAGTGGCGGGCCCGGTCGTCGAACCGGTCGGCCTGGCGCAGCCGCTCGCGCTGGGCCAGCGTGCGCACCTGTGACCGCGTGGCGACGTCCCGGATGACGATGAAGCGCCACGGCTGCATGAGGCCCACCGACGGCGCCCGGTGCGCCGCCTCCAGCGCCCGGGTCAGCACGTCGTCGGGGACCTCGTCCGGGCGGAAGCGCCGGATGTCCCGGCGCTCGGCGATGACGCGGTGCACGGCCTCCCGCGCGGCGTCGTCGTAGCGCCAGCCACGTGGGTCCTCGGCGCGCTCGGCGGCGCGGGACGCGTCGAACCCCGGCGGGGTCGGCGGCCGGACGAACTGCTCGCGATCGGGCGTCACGGGGCGGGCACCCTAGGACATCCGGGCGGTCTGGCATCCCGCCACTCGTCGCGCTAGGGTCCCCGTCGTCAGCGTGGCGGTGCGAGGAACCCGGTGGGAATCCGGGACGGTCGCGCCACTGTGACCGGGTCAGTTCGGCCCGGGAGTCAGGAACTCGTCCGCCGCGATCGCCCCACATGTCCGGGACGCCAGATCCCGAGGAGGCCTCACCGATGGACCCCATCTCGACGCAGCAGCCCATCCCTGTCCGGGATCTTCTTCCGGCCCTGCTGCTCATGACGTTCCTGCTGCTCGCCGTCTACCTCGTGCAGTTCGACAACGGCGCGATCTCGCAGTCCGGCTCGTTCCTCCACGAGCTCATGCATGACGGCCGGCACCTGCTCGGCGTCCCCTGCCACTAACGGCTTCCCGGACATCGACATGGTCTGGACCCTCGTGCTCCGAGGGCTGGTGGTCGGCGTGCTCGCCGGGCTGCTGGCCGGCGCCTTCGCGTTCGTCATCGGCGAACCGCTCGTGCAGGACGCCATCGACATCGAAGAGGCAGGCAGCGCCCACGCCTCCCTGCAGTTCGTGCCCGCCCATATCAGCGAGTGGGCGGTCGGCCGCGACGAGCAGCGCGGCGGCCTGTTCCTCGCCACCGGCCTGTACGGGCTGGCGATCGGCGGCGTCTTCGGCGCGATCTTCGCGACGCTGCTCGGCCGCGGCCGGGAGCGGTCGCCCTACCAGCTGGCGACCCGTTTGGCCGGCGCGCTGTTCCTCGCCATCGTGCTCGTCCCGTTCCTGAAGTACCCGGCCAATCCGCCGGCGGTCGGCAATCCCGACACCATCGGCGACCGCACCGTCTACTACGTCGTCCTGCTTGTCGGGTCGGCGCTGGCGATGCTCGCCGCCGCGCGCGTCGCGTGGTCGGTACCGGAGGACGCGGTGCCATGGAAGCGGCCGTTGCTGGCGGGCGGCACGTTCGTCCTGCTCGCGGGGTTGCTCTTCGTGGCGCTTCCCGGCGTCAGCGAGATTCCCGGTGACTTCCCGGCGCAGCTCATCTGGGAGTTCCGGCTGAGCTCGCTGGGGACGCAGGCCGTGCTGTGGGCGGCGCTGGGGATCGGGTACGGCATCGCGTCGTACCGCGCGGCGATGCCCTCGGCGGCGGCGCAGCGGGCGTGAGGCGCCTCGTCCTCGTGCGGCACGCCCGGACCTCCGCAGTGCGGCAGGCCGCGTTCCCTGTCGACGAGCCGCTCGACGACCGCGGGCGGGCCGACGCCGCCGCGCTGGCCGGATCGTTCCGCGCCGACGAGGTTCTCGCCAGCCCCGCGCGCCGGGCCCGAGAGACGTGCGCGGCGCTCGGGCTCGACGCGGTGGTCGAGGACCCTGCCCTCGCCGAGTGCGACTTCGGCGCGTGGGCGGGCCGGTCCCTGGCCCAGGTCCACGAGGACGACCCGGCCGGTGTCGCGGCGTGGATGACCGACCCCGATGCGGCCCCGCACGGCGGCGAGTCGCTGCGCGCGTTCGCGGCGCGGGTGGCGGGGTGGCTGAACGGGCAGGCCGGCAGGGACGGCGCGGCGGTCGTGGTCACCCATGGCGGCGTGGTGAAGGCAGCGGTCGCGCATGCGCTGGGGGCGCCGGTGGAGGCGACGTGGCGGATCGACGTCGCGCCGCTGCGGACGACCGAACTCCACGCGCATGACGGGCGCTGGACCGTGTCGCGGGTCAACGCATGAGCGGCGCCGCGCTCCTTGGCGGATTCGGCGCCGACCTGCTCGTCGGCGACCCGCGGCGCGGGCATCCCGTGGCGGGCTTCGGGCAGGTCGCGCTCGCGGCGGAGCGGCGGTGGTACGCGCCGTCGCGATGGCGCGGTGCCGTGTTCGCGGGCGTGCTGGTGGCGGGCGCGGCGGGACTCGGCGAGCTGCTCGCGCGGCGACTGGGGCGGGCGCGTGCGCTGGTGCTCGTCGGGTGGGCGGCGCTGGGCGGCCGGTCGCTCGGCGCGGTGGCCGGCTCGATCGGGGCTGCGCTCTCCAGCGGAGATCTCGGCGCGGCGCGGGCAGAGCTGCCGTCGCTCGTGGGTCGTGATCCGTCGCTGCTCGACTCGGCGGGTGTGGCCCGTGCGGTCGTGGAGTCGGTCGCCGAGAACACCGGTGACGCGGTGGTCGGCCCGCTCGTGTGGGGCGCGGCGTTCGGCCCCGCGGGGGTGTGCGCGTTCCGCGCGGCGAACACGCTCGACGCCATGGTCGGGCACCGGTCGGCGCGGTACGAGGACTTCGGCTGGGCGGCTGCGCGGCTCGACGACGTGATGGCGTGGCCCGCGGCGCGGCTCGGTGCGCTGCTCGCGGTGGTGTGCGCACCGGTGGTCGGCGGGTCCCCGCGTGCCGCGCTGCGGGTGCTGCATCGGGATGGCGGCGCGCATCCCTCGCCGAACGCAGGCCGGATCGAGGCGGCGTTCGCTGGGGCGCTCGGGGTGCAGCTGGGCGGCCCGTTGACGTATGGCGACCGCGACGAGGTCCGTCCGGCGCTGGGCGACGGCCCGGCGCCCGTGGTGGCCGACATCGCCCGCGCGCGGCGGCTGTCGCTAGCCGTCGGCCTCGCGGCAGCCGTCGTGTGTTCGGCCGCAAGAAGGGGGCGCTCAGCGGCCCAAACCTGCGGACGGTTCCGATGAGCGGCGCGATCCTCGTCGCCGGGACCTGCTCTGACGCCGGCAAGTCCCTCGTCACCGCCGGCATTTGCCGCTGGCTGCACCGCCAGGGCGTCTCCGTCGCGCCGTTCAAGGCGCAGAACATGGCGCTGAACAGCGTCGTGGCGCCCGACGGCGCGGAGATCGGCCGCGCGCAGGTCGTCCAGGCGGCCGCCGCGGGCGTTCCCGCGGAAGCGGCGATGAACCCCGTGCTCATCAAGCCCAGCGGCGAGCGGCACAGCCAGGTCATCGTCAACGGGAAGCCGTTCGCCGATGCCGACGCCCGCAGCTACCAGTCGCTCAAGCACGAGCTGCGCGGCGCGGTGGCCGACGCGCTGGCGTCGCTGCGCGCGCGGTTCGACGTCGTCGTCTGCGAGGGCGCGGGCTCCCCCGCCGAGATCAACCTCCGCGCCGGGGACCTCGCGAACATGGGACTCGCGCGGGCCGCGGACCTGCCGGTGCTCGTCGTCGGGGACATCGACCGCGGCGGCGTGTTCGCCTCGTTCCACGGCACCCTCGCGCTGCTCGAGCCCGCCGACCAGGCGCACGTCGCCGGCTTCCTCATCAACAAGTTCCGCGGCGACCAGTCGATCCTCCAGCCGGGCATCGACCAGCTGCGCGAGCTGACCGGCCGCCCCACGCTCGGCGTCCTGCCCTACCTCGACGACCTGTGGATGGACGTCGAGGACTCCCTGTCCCTGGACCACCGCCCTGAGGTTCCCGCCGCACCAGGCGACGACACGCTCGAGGTCGCCGTCGTCCGGCTGCGGTGGATGAGCAACTTCACCGACGCCGACGCGCTGTCCGCCGAGCCGGGCGTGCGGGTGCGGTTCACGCGCAGCGCCGCGGACATCGCACGGGCCGACCTCGTGATCGTGCCCGGGACGAAGGCGACCGTCGAGGACCTCGCGCGGCTGCGGGCCGACGGCCTGGACGACGCGCTGCGCCGCCGCGCTGCGACCGGCGACCCAATCCTCGGCGTCTGCGGCGGCTACCAGCTGCTCGGTGAGCGGATCGACGACGACGTGGAATCGAAGGCGGGCGCGGTCGACGGGCTCGGACTGCTGCCGGTCACCACGACGTTCGCCGCGGACAAGGTGCTGACCCGCCCGTCGGCCTCCTGCGACTGGCTGCGCGGCGCGCCGGTCTCCGGCTACGAGATCCGCCACGGCCGTCCGGTCCGCCATGGCGGCGAGCCGCTGTTCGGCCCCGACGAGGGCTGCCGCGTCGGCTGGACGCTCGGCACGAGCTGGCACGGCGCACTGGAGGGCGACGCGCTGCGCCGCGCGCTGCTGCACCGCGTCGCCGCCCACCGCGGCCGCTCTTTCACCGGCGGGACCGCGGCGTTCGCCGACGTCCGCGAACAGCGCCTGGACCGCCTCGGCGACCTCATCGAGCAGCACGCCGACACCGCCGCCCTGCGCGCCCTCATCGAGGACGGCGCACCCACCGATCTGCCGACGCTGGCAACCGCCCTGGAGGCCCCGTGCTCCGCCTGATCACCACCGCCGACACCGAGATCCTCGCCGCCTCCACCGCGCTGCGGCGGCTGCCCGACGATTTCCCGGAGGTGCGGTGGGCGAACCCCGGCGGGGTGGCCGACCACGACGCCTTCCTCGACGACGTCCTCGACGGCGCGCGCGTCGTCGTCTGCCGCGTGCTCGGCGGGCGGCGCGGCTGGGAGGGCGGGGTCGATGCCCTGGCGGCGCGGTGCCGCGAGCAGGGGATCGCGCTCATCGCGCTCGGAGGCGAAGCGCGGCCCGATGCCGAGATGACGGCGCTGTCGACCGTCCCCGCGGGCGCGGTCGCGCAGGTCGGCGAGTACCTGCTCGGCGGCGACGTCGACAACATCGAGCAGCTCCTGCGCTTCCTCGCCGACACGTTCCTGCTGGAGGGCTTCGGGTTCGACGCGCCGCGCGCGGTGCCCGACCTCGGCGTGTACGTACCCGGTCGCGGCGACGTGCCGGTCGACGAGGCGCTGGCCGGCCGGCCGGAGGGTGCGCCGGTGATCGGGATCACGTTCTACCGGGCCCACCGCATCACGGGGAACACCGACTTCATCGACGCGCTGTGCGCCGCAATCGAGCGCGCGGGCGGGTGGCCGCTGCCGGTGTGGAGCACGACGCTGCGGCGCGGCGCCGACGGGTCGGTCGCGGCGCTCGACGTGCTGCGCGGCCACGTCGACGCGCTCGTCACGACGATGCTTGCCACGGGTGGCTCGACGGCCGCCGACGAGGACGGCGGGTGGGACGCCACCGCGCTCGAGGCCCTCGACGTCCCGGTCGTGCAGGCGCTGTGCGTCACACGGTCGCGGTCGTGGTGGGAGGAGGGCGACAGCGGACTGTCACCGCTCGACGCCGCCACGCAGGTCGCGATCCCGGAGTTCGACGGGCGGATCATCGGCGGCCCGATCTGTTTCAAGGAGCGCGCGGACGGCGTGCCGAAGTATGTGCCCGACACCGAGCGCTGCGACCGCCTCGCCGGCCTCGTCGTCCGCCACGCGAAGCTCCGCACCGCCGAGCACCGCAAGGTCGCGATCATCCTCACCGCGTTCCCGACGAAGCACGCACGGGTCGGCATGGCCGTCGGCCTCGACACCCCCGCCAGCGCCATCGACCTCCTCCACGCGCTGCGCGACGACGACATCGCGGTGGACGACATCCCGGCCGACGGCGAGGCGCTGATGCACGCCCTCATCGCGGCCGGCGGTCACGACCCCGAGTTCCTCACCGACGACCTCCTGCGCGCCGCGCCGCTGCGCATCAGCGCCGACGCGTACCTCGACTGGTACGCCACGCTCCCGGAGGCGCTCCGGACCTCGATGGAGGAGCAGTGGGGTCCCGCCCCCGGCGACCGGTACCGCGATCCGGACACCGGCGATCTCATCGTGGCGGGTCTCGACTTCGGCGACGTCGTCGTCCTCATCCAGCCCCCGCGAGGCTACGGCGACGATCAGGTCGGCATCTACCACGACCCCGAGCTCGCCCCCGCCCACCACTACCTCGCCGCCTACCGCTGGCTGCGCGCGCAGTGGGGCGCCGACGCGATCGTCCACCTCGGCAAGCACGGCACGCTGGAGTGGCTGCCCGGCAAGATGCTCGCGCTGAGCGAATCCTGCGCGCCGGATGCCGCGCTGGGCGACGTCCCGCTCGTCTATCCATTCGTCGTCAACGACCCTGGCGAAGGGGCGCAGGCCAAGCGCCGCGCACACGCCGTCGTGGTCGATCACCTCGTCCCGCCGATGATGCGCGCCGAGTCCTACGACGAGCTGGCCGACCTCGAGGCGCTCATGGACGAGTACGCGCGGCTGGAGGTCCTCGACCCGTCCAAGCTCCCCGGCCTGGGCGCCCAGATCTGGGAGGCGATCCAGCAGGCGAACCTCCAGGAGGACCTCGGCGTGAGCGACCGGCCCGAGGACGCCGGCGAGCTCGTCGAGCACCTCGACGGCTACCTCTGCGAGGTCAAGGACGTCCAGATCAAGGACGGGCTGCACATCCTCGGCCGCGCACCGGAGGGGCCGCAGCTGCGGGGGCTGACCGCGGCGATCGGGCGCCACGGCGTGGGCGACGTGCCCGGCCTGCGACGCGCGATCGGCGCGGCGTTCGGGTTCGACGAACCGGCGCTCGTGGAGGCCCCGGGCGTGCGGGTGCCAGAGGCGGACACCGCCGCGCTGCTCGCCCGGTTCCCCGGCACCGGGTACCGCGGCAGCGACGTCATCGACCGCCTCGAGGACGCGCAGACCGCCCTGCTCGACGGACTGGCGAGCTTCGACTGGGACCCCGCGCGGGCCGGCGAGGTCACCGCGACGATCCTCGGCGCGCCCGACGCGGGCGTCGAGTCGGCGCTGCGCTTCGCCGCCGCGGAGATCGTGCCGAAGCTGCGTGCCACGACCGGCGAGACCGGCGCCGTGCTCGGTGCGCTGCGCGGCCGCCACGTCCCCGCCGGCCCGTCGGGCGCGCCGACCCGCGGGCGGTTCGACGTCCTGCCGACCGGCCGGAACTTCTACACCGTCGACCCCCGCGCGCTGCCGAGCGAGCTGTCCTACGCGACCGGCGTGCGCCTCGCCGACGCCCTGCTCGAACGCCACGTCGCCGAGACCGGCGCGCTGCCGCGGATGGTCGGCCTCGTCGCGTGGGGCACCGCCGCGATGCGCACGCAGGGCGACGACGCCGCCGAGGTCCTCGCACTGCTCGGCGTCCGGCCGACGTGGCACCCGCAGTCGCGGCGGATCACCGGCCTGGAGGTCGTGCCGCTCGAGGAGCTCGGCCGCCCGCGGATCGACGTCACGCTGCGCATCTCCGGGTTCTTCCGCGACGCGTTCCCCCACCTGCTCGGGCTGCTCGACGACGCGGTGACGATGGTCGCGAAGCTCGACGAGCCCGACGACCAGAACTACGTCGCGGCGAACGCGCGGGCCGAGGCGGCGGCGCTGTCGTCGTCGCTCGAGGACGCCGAGGCGTGGCGGCGCGCGACGACCCGCATCTTCGGCTCGAAGCCCGGCACGTACGGCGCGGGCCTCATCCAGCTGCTGGAGACCCGCGACTGGCGCGACGACGCCGACCTCGCGAAGGTCTACGAGGCGTGGGGCGGCTTCGCGTACGGCCGCGGCCTGGACGGCGCCCCCGCGGGCGAGGCGATGCGCGCGGCGTTCGCGCGAATCGAGGTCGCGGTGAAGAACGTCGACAGCCGCGAGCACGACCACCTCGACTCCGACGACTACTACCAGTACCACGGCGGCATGGTGGCGACCGTCCGAGCGCTGAGCGGCCGCGAGCCGCAGGCGTTCCTGGGCGACAGCTCCGACCCCGCGCGGGTGCGCACCCGAACGCTGGCGGAGGAGACACGGCGGATCTTCCGCGCGCGGGTGGCGAACCCGCGGTGGATCGGCTCGATGACGCGCCACGGGTTCAAGGGCGCGGCCGAACTGGCGGCCACCGTGGACTACCTCTTCGGCTACGACGCGACGACCGACGTCGCGAGCGACTGGATGTACGAGCAGGTCGCCGAGAAGTACCTCCTGGACGAGGACATCTCGCAGTTCATGGACCGGGCGAACCCGTGGGCGGCGCGGCAGATCGCCGAGCGGCTGCTGGAGGCGGCGGAGCGCGGGATGTGGGCGGAGCCGTCGGCCGACACGCTCGACGCGGTGCGGCAGCGGTTCCTCGCGGTGGAGGACGACCTCGAAGGTGCCACCGCATGACGGCGTTCCCCCTCACCGCGATCGTCGGCCAGGACGACCTCGTCGAGGCGCTGCTCGTCTGCGCCGTCCATCCGGTCGTCGGCGGCGTGCTGGTGCGCGGCGAGCGCGGGACGGCGAAGTCGACGGCGGTCCGCGCGCTCGCGCCGATGGTCGGCGGACCGCTCGTCGACCTCCCGCTCGGCGCGAGCCTCGACCGCGTCGTCGGCTCCATCGACGTCCGCGCCGCGCTCGGCGGGGAACACCGTGTGGAGGCGGGCCTGCTCTCACGGGCCGACGGCGGCGTGCTCTACGTCGACGAGGTCAACCTGCTGCCCGACCACCTCGTCGACGTACTGCTCGACGCGGCCGCGGCGGGGTCGGTGACCGTCGAGCGCGACGGGGTGTCCGTGGTCGCCGACGCGCGATTTCTCCTCGTGGGCACGATGAACCCCGAGGAGGGCGAGTTGCGCCCGCAGCTGCTCGACCGGTTCGGCCTGGGGGTCGTCGTCGCCGGCCCGCGGGACCCGGCGGTGCGGGCGGAGATCGTGCGGCGGCGGATGGCGTTCGACGCGGACCCCGCGGCGTTCGCCGCCGCCTATGCGGACGACGAGGCGGCGCTCGGGGCGCGGCTGGAGACGGCGCGGGCGCTGGTTTCGCAGGTCGTCCTCGGCGACCGCGCACTGCACCGCATCACCACCGTCTGCGCAGATCTCGACCTCGACGGCGTCCGTGGTGATCTCGTCTGCGCGCAGGCCGCCCGGGCGCTGGCGGCGCTCGACGGCGAGCGCGAGGTCGACGACGCCCACGTCGAGCGCGCCGCGCACCTCGCGCTGCGGCACAGGATGCGCCGCGACCCGCTCGCCCCGCCACCGTCGGGTGGGGACCGCGAACCGGAGATCGACGACGCGCTGAACCGGGCCGGCGACACCCCGCCGGACGTCCCCGCCGACGAACCTGTCGCTCAGCGCAAGGAACGTCCCCGGACTCCCGCCGCCGCGCCCGCCCGGCTCCCCGCCGACGCCCTCACCGTCCCGCGCCGCGGCGGCACGCTCACCACCATCGACAGCCGTCCCGCGCACCCCGAGGACCCCATCGCCGCGCTCCCCTCCCTGCTCGCCCGCCTGCGCGGCGAGACCACCCCGCGAGCCGCCATCACCGCGGGCCACCCTGGCGCGCTGCTGTGCCTGGTCGTCGACACGAGCGGTTCGATGGGCGCCCTGCGCCGCCTGGCCCGCGTGAAGGGCGCCATCGAACGGGCGCTGCGCGAGGCCTACGCCCGCCGCGACGACGTCGCGATCGTCACCTTCGCCGGCGACGGCGCCCAGACCCTCGTCGCCCCCGGCACCCCGCTGGAGACCGCCGCCGCCCAGGCCGCGCAGCTCCCCGCCGGCGGCCGGACCCCGCTCGCCGCCGGGCTGGAGCACGCCGCGCACCTGCTGGAGACCGACCGCACCGACCGGCCCCGGCTCGCCGTCCTGCTCACCGACGGCCGGACCGCGGACGCCGACGGCCGCGCGCGCGCCGCGCTCCGCCGCCTGGCCGCCACCGCCGACCGCACCGTCGTCGCGGACCTCGAGGAGGGCCGCGTGCGCCTCGGCCTCGCCGCCGAACTCGCGACCGCCGCCGGCGCAGACCTGACGAGACTCATCACGGAGGCCGCATGAGCACCGCCGACCCGCTCACGAAGCACACCGCCCCGGGCGTCGACGTCCCGCACACCCCACAGGACCAGGGCACCGCCGAGCCCAAGCGCCGCAAGCCCCGGGACAAACCGCTGCTCATCGTCATCACCGGCAAGGGCAAGGGCAAGTCCACGTCCGCCTTCGGGATGCTCCTACGTTCATGGGCGCGCGACTACCGCTGCGGCGTCTTCCAGTTCGTGAAGTCCGGCAAGTGGAAGGTCGGCGAGCAGAAGGCCGCCGAGCGGCTCGGCGGGATCGACTGGGAGAAGATGGGCGACGGCTGGTCCTGGATCTCCAAGGACCTCGAGGAGTCCGCCGACCTCGCGCGGGCCGGGTGGGACCACGTCAAGCAGCTCATCGCCGAGGAGCACTACGAGTTCCTCCTGCTCGACGAGTTCACCTACCCGCTGAAGTGGGGCTGGGTCGACACCGACGAGGTCGTCAACACCCTGGTCAACCGCCCCGGGTTCCAGCACGTCGTCATCACCGGGCGCGACGCGCCGCAGGCCCTCATCGACGCCGCGGATCTCGTCAGCGAGGTCACGCTCGTCAAGCACCAGATGGAGCAGGGCATCCGCGGGCAGCAGGGGATCGAGTGGTGAGCGACGTCCTGGTCATCCTCGACGGGGCGAGCGAGCCGGTCGTCGAAGACGAGCCGACGTCGCTGGAGCGCGCTGACACGCCGGTGCTCGACGCCCTCGCGCAGGCCGGGACCGTGCGCCGGCTGCAGACGACGCCCAACGGGCTGCCGCCGGGGTCGGAGACCGGGATCGCGGTGCTCCTCGGCTGGACGCCCGACGCGCCCGTCGACCGCGCCGCGCTGGAGGCGGCCGGGCTCGGCCTGCAGATCGAACCGGGGCGCGAGGCGTGGCGCGTGGACGCCGCCGACATCGAGGCGCTGCGCTTCCCGCCCGAGGTCGAGGTCCACCCGCTCGGGCCGCACAAGCTCCTCGCGATCGTGCCGGCCGGGTACCCGCTGCGGAGCGACGGCGCCTGGCCGCGGGGCATCACACCGCCGCACACGCTGGACGACACCACCGTCGTGGTCGGCGCACCCGGTGCGGCGCTCGGGCTCGCGCGGCTCCTCGGCGCCCGGGTGCTGACCACCGACACGCTCGCCACCGCGGCCGTCGTCGAGATCGCCGCGGGCGCCCCGCGGGTCGTCGTCCACGTCGACACCCCAGATGAGGCCGCCCACCGGCGCGACCCGGACGCGAAGGTCGCTGCCCTGAGCCGCGCCGACGACGAGGTCATCGGCCCGATCGCCGCCGCGATCCACACCCACGGCGGCACCCTCACCGTCACCGCCGATCACGGGACCGACCCGCGCACCGGCGCCCACGACGCCGCGCCCGTCCCCGCCGTCACGTGGGACCCCGAGGCCTCCGCCGGCGAGGAGCTGCCCGACGACGAGGACCTCCCCGTGCTCGCCACACCCAAGCGCCGTGCGACGGCGGGGGCGACGACCGGCAGGCGCATGACCGAGCGCTGGGTCGCCACGCTCCCGATCGAGGCCCCGTGAGCGCGCGGATCGTCATCGCCGGGACGAGCTCGGGCGCCGGGAAGACCTCGATCGCCTGCGGCCTGATCGGGGCGCTGCGGGCCCGCGGCCACGTGGTGCAGGGCGCGAAGGTCGGTCCGGACTACATCGACCCGAGCTACCACGCGCTGGCGTCGGGCCGGCCGGGCCGCAACCTCGACGCGTTCATGGCCGGGCCGGATCTCGTCGCGCCGCTGCTGCTGCACGGGTCGGCCGGCGCCGACGTCACGGTGATCGAGGGCGTGATGGGGATGTTCGACGGCGCGTCGGGCCGCGGGGAGCTGGCCTCCACCGCGCACGTGGCCAAGCTGACCGCCAGCCCCGTCGTGCTTGTCGTCGACGCGACCGCGATGTCGCGCTCGGCCGCCGCCGTGGTCCTCGGGTTCCGCGACTTCGACCCCGACGTGCGGATCGCGGGCGTCGTCCTCAACCGCGTCGGCTCCGAGCACCACGAGGCGCTGCTGCGTGACGCGATCGAGCCGCTCGGCGTGCCGGTGGTCGGCGCGGTGCGGCGCTCGGAGCGGTTCGAGACCCCGGAACGTCACCTCGGGCTCGTTCCCGCGCCCGAGCGCGAGGCCGAGGCGCGCCGCGCACTCGACGCGCTCGCGGGGGCGGTCGCCGAGCAGGTCGAGCTCGACACGCTCGTGCGTCTTGCGCGCACGGCGCCACCGCTGCCCGTCGACGCGTGGGCCCCACCCGAGGCTGAGAACGGACCGCGGGTGCGGATCGCCGTCGCCGCCGGTCCCGCGTTCTCGTTCCACTACCGGGAGAACCTGGAGGCGCTGGAAGCGCTGGGCGCCGAGCTCGTCCCGTTCGACCCGGGCACGGACACCGACCTGCCCGAGCGCGCCGACGCACTGCTGCTCGCGGGCGGGTTCCCCGAGGTCTACGCCGAGCAGCTGACCGGCAACGCGCCGCTGCGCCGCGCCGTCGCCGGCGCCGTGCGCAACGGGCTGCCGACGGTCGCTGAGTGCGGCGGCCTGCTGTACCTCTGCGAGGAGCTCGACGGCCACCCGATGTGCGGGGTCGTGCCGGGGCGCGCACGCATGGCGGGACGGCTGTCGCTGGGCTACCGCGAGGCGATCGCCCAGTCGCCGTCGCCGCTCGCCGCGCCCGGAGACGTCCTGCGCGGCCACGAGTTCCACTACTCCACGGTGGACCCGTCGTGCGGGGCCGACGCCGCGTGGACCCTGCGCGCGCGGGGCCGCGAGCGGCGCGAGGGCTTCACCACCCCGACGCTCAGCGCGAGCTATCTGCACCTGCACTGGGCGGCGTTCCCCGATGCGCCGCGACGGTTCGTCGCGGCGGCGCGCAGGGTGGCGGCGTGGGTCTGACCGTGGTGCTCGGCGGCGCGCGGTCGGGCAAGAGCGCGTGGGCGGAGGAGCGGGTCGCGGGCTTCGGTCGTCCCGTGCGGTACGTGGCGACCGCGGAGCCGGAGTCGGGGATGGAGGACCGGATCGCGCGGCACACCGCGCGCCGGCCGGAGGCGTGGGAGACCGTGGTCGCGGGCCCGGACCTCACCGCGGTGCTCGACGGTGACGCGGCGGTGCTCGTGGACGGGCTGGGTGTGTGGCTGGCGTCGGCGCTGCACCACGGGTGGAGCGACCCGCTGGCGCGCGTGCGCGCCCTGGTCGATGCCGCGGCCTCGCGCGCCGCACCGGTCGTCGTGGTCATCGAGGAGGCCGGCGCGGGAGTCCTCCCGGCCGACCCGGAGACCCGCGCGTGGGTGGACCTCCTCGGCGAGTCCGCGCAGCTCGCGGTCGCGGCGAGTGCGCGGGCGGTGCTCGTCGTCGCCGGCCGCGCGGTGCCGCTGTCGAGCACTCCGCAACAGTCACGGAGTTCTCGACACGAACTCCGCGTGCACGGCGACCGCCTGATCCCCGACGGCGCGGCCGACCACGCCGTGAACGTCGTCGCGGGTGGGCCGCCGCCCTGGCTGCGCGCCGCCCTCCGCGCCGCGCTCGACACGAACGCTTCCGCCTACCCGCGCGAGGACGACGCCCTGAGCTCAACCGCCGCCCGGCACGGCCGCGCCCCCGACGAGGTCGTCATCACGAACGGCGCCGCCGAGGCGCTGTGGCTCCTGCCCGCCGCACTGCGTCCCCGGCACGCCGCGATCCTCCACCCCGGGTTCACCGAATCAGAAGCCGCGCTGCACGCCCACGGCGTGCCGGTCACCCGCGTGCTGCGCGACCCGGCCGACGACTTCGCGATCGACCCCGCCGCGGTGCCGGCCGACGCGGACCTCGTCATCGTCGGCAACCCCGCGTCACCCTCCGGGACGCTCATGCCCGCCGCCGCGATCTTGGCGCTGCGTCGCCCCGGCCGCACCGTCGTCGTCGACGAGGCGTTCATGGACCTCGTGCCCGGGGAGCCGGGCAGCCTGGCGACCGAGGCGCTCGACGACGTCATCGTCGTGCGCAGCCTCACGAAGGCGCTCGCGGTCCCCGGTCTGCGCGTGGGCTACGCGTTGGCCCCGGCGCACCTGGCCGACGCCCTGCGCGCCGTCCGCCCGCCGTGGAGCGCGAACGCCGTCGCCCTCGCGGCGCTGACCGCCGCCGCCACGCATCCTGGCGAACTCGCCGCCATCGCCGAGCGTGCGCACGCCGAACGCCAGGATCTCGAGCGCCGGCTGGACGATGCGGGTGTCCGGCGGTGGCCCGCCGCGGCGAACTTCGTCCTGACCGCGCCAGGCGCCGGCGCGCTGGAGCGCCTCCATGCCGCCGCCATCGCGGTGCGCCCGTGCGCGTCCTTCCCGGGTCTGACCGCGGGCCACCTGCGCATCACCGCCCGGGATGCCGCCGCCAACGCCCGGCTGGCGGAGGCCCTCGCATGATCACGGTCGTGGGCATCGGCGACGACGGCTGGGACGGCCTGACCTCCCCCGCCCGGGACGCGATCGCCGGCGCGCGGACCCTCATCGGCGGCGCGCGCCACCTCGACCTCATCCCGGGCGATGCGACCACCGCGCACCGGCGCGCCTGGCCTTCCCCCATGACGCCGTTGCTCGACGAGTTGCCCGCGCTGGAGAACCCGGTCGTCCTCGCCAGCGGCGACCCGATGCTGCACGGCGTGGGCGCGTCGATCGCACGCCGGTGCGGAGCGGACCGCCTCCGCGTGATTCCCGCGCCGTCCGCGTTCGCCCTGACGTGCGCCCGGCTGGGTTGGCCGACCGCCGACACCGAGCTCGTCAGCCTCGTCGCCCGGCCCGTCGAGCGGCTGCTCCCCCACCTCGCGCCCGGCCGGCGCCTCATCGTCTACGTCTCCGACCGCCACGGTGCCCGGAGCGTCGCCGCGCTGCTGCGCGCCCACGGGTTCGGTCCCAGTGACCTGACCGTCCTCGAGCACCTCGGCGGCGCCGGCGAGCGCATCGTCCACACCACCGCCGACGCGCTGCCGGACGAGCCCGTCGCCCAGCTGCACACCGTCGCGCTGCACTGCCGCCCCGCCCCCGGCGCCCGGGTCCTGCCGAGAACCCCGGGCCTCCCCGACGACGCCTACGACCACGACGGCCAGATCACCAAGCGCGAGGCTCGTGCGCTGACCCTCGCCGCCCTCGGGCCGCTCCCCGGCGAGCTGCTGTGGGACGTCGGCGCGGGGAGCGGGTCGATCGGCATCGAGTGGATGCGCGCGCACCCGGCCAACCGGGCCATCGCGATCGAGCCGAAGCCCGACCGCGCCGCCCGCGCGACCGCGAACGCCCGGCAGCTCGGCGTCCCGCACCTGACGGTGGTCGAGGGCCGCGCGCCCGCCGCGCTCGAGGGCCTCGAGCCACCGGACGCGATCTTCGTCGGCGGCGGCCTGACCAACGACGGTGTCCTGGAGGCGTGCCTGGCCGCCCTGCGCCCGGGCGGGCGACTGGTTGCGACGGCCGTGACGCTGGAGACCGAACAGACCCTCTCCGCCGCCCACGCCGAGCACGGCGGGCGCCTAGTCCGCCTGAGCGTCGCCCGCGCCGAGCCCATCGGCGGCTTCACCGGCTGGCGGCCGCACATGCCCCTCACGCAGTGGACCCTGGAGACACCCCGCACATGACCGTGCACTTCATCGGCGCCGGCCCCGGCGCGCCCGACCTCATCACGCTGCGCGCGCGCGACCTCATCGCGGCGTCGCCGGTCTGCCTCTACGCCGGGGCGCTCGTCCCGCCCGAGGTGCTCGCGCACTGCCCGCCCGACGCCCGGATCGTCGACACGCGTGACCTCACCCTCGACGAGATCATCGGCGAGTTGCAGGCCGCTCACGCACGCGGCGAGGACGTCGCGCGGCTGCACTCGGGCGACCTGTCGATCTGGAGCGCTGTCGCCGAGCAGGCCCGCCGGCTCGACGCGCTCGGCATCCCGTACGACCTCACGCCCGGGGTCCCCGCGTTCGCCGCCGCGGCCGCCGCGCTGGGCCAGGAGCTGACGCTGCCCGGCGTCGCCCAGTCGCTCATCCTCACCCGTCACGCGAAGCGCGCGACGGCGCTGCCGCCGGGCGAGGAGCTCGGCGCGCTGGCCGCGCACGGCACGACGCTGGCGATCCACCTCGGCACCCAGGCCATCGAGGAGATCGCGGCAACGCTGCTCCCCCACTACGGCGCGAGCTGCCCCGCCGCGGTCGTCGCGCGCGCGAGCTGGCCCGACGAGGTCGTGCTCCGCGGCACGCTGGAGACGATCGCCGGTCAGGTGCACGACGCCGGCCTGCGCCGCACGTCGACCATCCTCGTCGGCCCCGCGCTCGGCGACGCGACCGGATGCGAGAGCCACCTCTACTCCGCCCACCGGGAGCGCGCGGGGCGATGATCCTCATCCTCGGCGGCACGGCGGAGGCCCGCGCGCTCGCGCAGCGGCTCGACGACGCGGGCCGCCCCGTCATCTCGTCGCTCGCAGGGCGCGTCGCGCGGCCACGGCTGCCCGCCGGCGAGACGCGCATCGGCGGGTTCGGCGGACCCGACCGGCTCGCCACGTGGCTCCGTGACCACGACATCGATGCCGTCGTCGACGCGACCCACCCCTTCGCCGCGCGGATCTCCGCCAGCGCCGCCGTCGCCGCACCCGCGGCCGGGGTACCCCTCATGCGCCTCGAACGCCCCGGCTGGACCGCGGGCCCGGACGACGACTGGCACCGCGTGCCCGACCTGGACGCCGCGGCGGCGGCCATCACCCGCCACGGCGCCCGGCGCGTCTTCCTCACCTCCGGCCGCCAGGGGCTCGCCGCCTTCGCACCGCTCGCCGACCCGTGGTTCCTCATCCGCTGCGTCGATCCGCCGGAGACCGACCTGCCCGCCCGTCACGAGGTCCTCCTCGACCGTGGTCCGTACACCCTCGACGGTGAGCGGGAGCTTCTCGAGCGCCACAGGATCGACCTGCTGGTGACGAAGGACAGCGGCGGCGATCACACCGCCCCGAAGCTCGATGCCGCCCGCGAGCGCGGGATCCCGGTCGTCGTCGTCGACCGCCCGCCCCGTCCGGCTGTCCCCACCGTGCCCACCGTCGAGGAGGCCCTGGCATGGCTGCCCTGAACCGCACGCTGCTCGTGATCGGGATCGGCGCGGGCGATCCCGACCACCTCACGCTGCAGGCGATCAAGGCGATGAACCGCGCCGACGTCGTCTTCCTCGTCGAGAAGCGCCGCGCCACCCGCCCGCTGGAGGACCTGCGCCGCGACATGCTCGCCGAGCACATGACACGTGAGCACGTCGTCGTCACCATCGAGGACCCCGACCGCGAGCGCGACCCCGCCGACTACCGCGCCACCGTGCAGGCCTGGCGTGACGAGCGCGCGCGCCGCTGGGGCGACGCCATCGCCACCCACCTGCCCGACGGGAAGACCGGCGCGTTCCTCGTCTGGGGCGATCCCGCGTTCTACGACAGCACGCTCGATGTCCTGCGCGACATCGCCGCCCCCGGCCTGGCGATCGAGGTCGTCCCCGGCATCAGCAGCCCCCAGGCCCTGGCCGCCGCGCACGCGATCGCGCTGAACCGCGTCGGCGGCGCGATCGAGATCACGCCCGGCCGCCGCTACGCCGACGGCATGCCCGACGGCGTCGACGACGCCGTCGTCATGCTCGACACGCGCAACGTCTTCACGCGCGCGCCGGACGACGTCGACGTCTACTGGGGCGCCTACCTGGGAACCCCCGACGAGCTGCTCATCGCCGGTCCCGTGCGTGAGGTCGAGGGCGAGATCGCGCGCGTGCGCGAGGACGCCCGCGCGCGGCACGGGTGGGTCTTCGACACCTACCTGCTGCGCCGCCGGAGGGTCTAGGACGAGGCGAACGCCCGCAGCTCGTCCTTGCCGCCTACGCCCTTGGGCGATCCGTGGGCCAGCAGCAGCACGTCGAAGTCCAGCTCGTCGCAGAGCGTGAGCAGCCGCGCCCGCAGCCCCTGCTTGATCGCCTCGGGCTCGTCGCCGAGCAGGTCGTCCGGGACGAACGACAGCTGGCACTCCCAGCGCACGACGGCGTCGGCGAACGCCAGCACCCCCGGCCGCTGCGCCGTCGGCGCGGCGTAGATCGCCGTCTCCTCCGGGCAGATCACGCCGACCTCGTGCGCGGTCACGCCAGGTGCGATCTCGTCGCCGAAGCGAAACGGCGTTATGACGTTCTCGGGCAGGTCGGGCAGACCGGCCTCGTGCGCCAGGATCGGGCACTCGAAGCGTCCTGCGAACACCGCGGCGTGACGCAGGTGGTGACGGTTGGTCAGGACGATGCGCGTCGGCGGGCACGCGTGGCGGTCGAACCAGCCGGTCCCGTCGACGGGCACCCGCGGATCGAGCAGCAGCCGGGCGTCGACCAGGTAGTGCGAATGCACCGTGACGCCGATCCCCTCGTGGAACGTCGTCCAATCCCACACACCTGGTGCGATCTCCTCCATCGCGCCATCATCCCCGGTCGGCCGGGTACGTGCGCGGGGTGTAGACGCGACCCCCGTCCAGGACACGGGTCTGCGAGCTCCCGACGACGAGCACCGTGCGCATGTCGACCCGCTCCAGCGGGAGGTCTCCGAGGGTCGTGACCTCCACGTGCTCGCCGTCGCCGCCGACGTCGCGCGCGACGACCACCGGTGTCTCCGGCGCGCGGTGGCGCAGCAGCACCTCGTGCGCGGCGATCAGCTGCTCGCGCCGCGTCTTGGATGCGGGGTTGTAGAGCGCGAGCGCGAGGTCTGCCGACGCCGCGGCGTCGAGGCGGCGGGCGACGACCTCCCACGGCTTGCGGATGTCCGACAGCGAGATGACGGCGAAGTCGTGGCCCAGTGGCGCGCCCACGCGGGCGGCTGCGGCCTGCATCGCCGACAGTCCTGGGACGACCCGCACGTCGACGCCGGCGTACTGGCCGTTGCCGGCCTCGAGCTGCTCCAGGACGGCGGTGGCCATCGCGAAGATCCCGGGATCCCCCGACGACACGACGGCGACCCGTGCGCCCGACGCCGCGAGCTCCAGCGCGTGGCGCGCCCGGTCGGCCTCGACCCGGTTGTCCGACGCGTGGCGGTGCTGGCCGGCGCGCACCGGGACGCGGTCGACATACGTCTGGTACCCGACGACGTGCTCGGCCCCCGCCAGTGCGCCTCGCGCCTCGGGGGTCAGCCACTGCGGACCCGCGGGCCCAAGCCCGACGACGGTCACCTCGCCCGCGCCACCTGCGGCGCGCGGGGCCGACCGCGCGCCCGTCGGCGCGAGGACGAGCGACATGTACGGGACCTTGCCGTCCACGTCGCGCAGCGGCGCCACGCGCTCGCCGGGGTGGCTCGCCCGCTCGACGTAGACCGCGCCGTCGGCCAGACCGGTCTCGTCCAGCGCTGCCGTCACGCGCGCGAACGTCCGGCCGAGCTTCATCACCACGGCCGCGTCGGCGCTGTCCAGCCGCGCGCGCAGATCCGCGGGCGGCAGCGTGCCGGGGATAATCGAGAGGACCTCGTCGCGCTGGACGAGCGGGGTGCCTGCGGCGGCGCTGGCGGCCGCGAACGCCGGGATGCCCGGGACGACCTCGGTGGCGTAGCGGTCGGCGAGCCGCTCGTGCAGGTACATGTACGACCCGTAGAGGAACGGGTCGCCCTCGCACAGGACCACGACGTCGCGGTCCGCGTCCAGATGCGCCGCGACCTGCCGCGCCCCGTCGTCGTAGTAGGCGCGGATCGCCCCCTCGTAGCCGCCCAGGTGGTCGGTGGTCTCGGTGGTGATGGGGTACTGCAGCGGGAGCTCGATCTGCTCCGGGCGGACGTACGGCGCCGCCGCACCGCGCGCGATCGGCTGCTTCGCGCGGGCGGTCGGGTAGGCGATGACGTCGGCCGCGCCGATGATCCGCGCGGCCTTGACCGTGACGAGCTCCGGGTCGCCGGGGCCGACCCCGACGCCGTACAGGCGGCCGCTCATGCCGCACCGCCCGGGACGAGCACGACATCGACGTCCTGCGCCAGCGCGTTGATCGCGGCCGACGCCATCGCGCTGCCGCCGCGGCGCCCGTGGACGACGACGAACTCCAGGCCTCCGGCGTGCTGGGCCAGCGCGACCTTCGACTCGGCTGCTCCGACGAACCCGACCGGGATCCCGACGACCGCCGCGGGACGCGGGGCGCCCGCGTCGATCATCTCCAGGAGGTGGAACAACGCCGTGGGCGCGTTGCCGATGACCACGACCGCGCCGTCGAGCCGGTCGCCCCACAGGTCCATGGCGGCGGCGCTGCGGGTCGTCCCCAGCTCACGTGCCAGCTGCGGGACGCCGGGCTCGCGCAGCGTGCACACGACGTCGTTGTCGCGCGGCAGCCGCGCCCGCGTGATCCCGGCGGCGACCATGTTCGTGTCGCACAGGATCGGGGCGCCCCCGTGGATGGCGGCGCGTGCCGCGGCTCCGAACCCGGGCGAGGCCTCGATGTCCGCGGCCAGGTCGACCATCCCGCACGCGTGGATCATCCGGACGACCACGCGCGCGAGCACGTCGTCGAACCGTCCGAGGTCGGTCTCTTCCCGGATCGTGGCGAACGACCGGCGGTAGATCTCCGCGCCGTCCTTGAGATAGGTCATGCGAGGGCCTCCACGGCAGCGGGAAGATCGGGGACGATGTGACCGTCGGCGTCGATGCCCGTGTCGGTCTGCGTGACGGCGCGGACGTCACCGCGCGGCAGGCCGCAGCGGCGGGGGCATGCGCTCCAGTGCTCGGCCGGGTCGCCGGGACGGCGGTGAGCGGCGCGCGTGCGTGCCGCGGCGCGGACATCGAGCCGAGCCCGCGGACAGGCGCCGACACCGGCGCACGCGGTCAGGCCCCGCCAGCCGGAGTCGGGGTCGAGGATCAGCCCAAGATCGAGCAGGGCCGCGGCGGTCTCGACCTCGGCGGCGATGTCGACGAGCGTGACGGTGCGCCACGGCGAGACGCGGATCTCAGGCGCGAGCGCGGCGAGCCTGCGCAGCTGCGCGGCATCCAGGCGTCCGAGCGGCACCAGCGCGGTGATGGCCACGCGCCCATCGGCCTGCAGGAAGGATCCGGTCGCCATCGGGGTCATATGTCCCCGCTTTCCGACCCGATGCGGCGGCATCCGCCACGCGCCGTCCCCACGCGCGAGAAACGCCCGCGCCGCGGCCACCGCCGCGACCGGACCGGCCGTCACGTCCATGCGCTCACCAGTGCGCACCAGCTCCACCTCGCCCGGCGCGACCGCGGCGAGCAGGATGTCCGCGTCGGCGCCCGCCATCAGCCCCGACCCGTCCTCGACGGCGAACTGGAACCGGCCAGAGAGGGCCGCGAGTTCCGGGGCGGCGCAGATCGCGCGGTCCAGGGCCGCGGTCAGGAGCGCTCCGTCGACCAGCGCGCGCGGATCGCGGCCCGCCAGCGGGGACGCCAGCACGTTGCGGACCCGTTCGTGGGGGCGCGAGGGCAGGAGGCCCGCGCCGGTCAGCGTGCGGCTCAGCGCGGGGGCGGCGTCCGCCCCCAGGCCGCGGAGCTGGACGTTCGCCCGGGAGGTCAGGTCGATCAGCCCGCTGCCACACGCCTCTGCGGCATCGGCCAGCACCCGGGCGTCGTTGGACGACACCCGTCCACCGGGAATCCGCACACGCGCCAGCCAGCCGTCGGCCGCCTCATGCAGGCGCAGCGAGCCGGGACAGCGGTCAGGATCTGCCATCGCACCCACCGGCCGGCGTGGTGCGAGGTCGTCGAACACCACGGCATGCACCGTCGGTCTCCATTCACTCGTGGACGCAGCGCCCGGCGAGTGTCCTGACTCCCGGATCGACGCGAATCGCCCGCCTTCCCAGGCCCGAAGGCCCAGTGGCAATGTGGACGACCGCTCCCCGGTCACAGTGGCGAGGACCGTGCCGGAATCACACCGGCTTCCTCGTTCGAGCGCGCCAGATCCTACACGGCGAAGGGACTGGACGAACGGGGGGTTGGCGAATGGAGCAGCTCTCGCTACGGTGTCCCCGAACCAGAAGGCAACCCTGGGGAGGGAACGCCATATGGAGACCGGGATCATGTACCCGGAGTTGGGGGAACTCGTGGTGCAGGACGCACTCAACGACGTTCACGAGCACGCCGACGCCCTCGAGGCATCGGCGCGGGATGAAGAGGATCTGCGGCGCAGCCGCGAGGTCCGCAAGCAGGCCGACGAGCTCGATCGCCGGCTGCACGTCCCCTTCGGGTAGCCCCACCGGTCCTGCGTGGCGCGTCGCTGTGTGCGGCGCGCCGCCCTGACCTTCATCGACCGGACCGCATCGCGATGCCTGAACTGGTGTCGTGCAGGGCAGAACCACCTCGTTCACCCCTTCGGAGGTCCATCAGTCGTGCAACGTCTCATCCCCTCGCCGTCCATGGCCGTCGCGTTGCTCGCGCTCGTGCTGGCCACGACCGGCACCGCCGTCGCGGCGGTCAACTACGCCTCGAATGCGGGCAAGGTCGACGGCAAGGACGCCGTGTACTCCGGTGCCACCCTGCGCCAGGCCGCCGGCAACATCGTCGCCACCGCCTCGAGCGGTGACAGCCGCGGCAAGATCCCGGGCAAGTTCCTCGGCGACGTGATGCGCGGCGCCGCGGACTCGTTCGCCCGCCCGGCGGTGGTCAACGACAACGCCAACGACGTCGCCACCGCGATCGGCTCGATCCCGGGGCTCGGCACGCTGAGCGCCAGCTGCTTCGACCAGAACAAGAACGTCGGCGTCGAGGATCCGGCGACGACCCTGACCTTCGGCAACACCGCCGGCATCCCGGTGAACCTGTCGCGCTCGGTGCCCGGGCAGGCCCAGGTCATCACCGTCGTGCCCGCGAACACGACGAACGCCTTCACGATCGGCGGGTCGAACACGTTCCGCCTGCACATCGAAGCGGCGGGCGTGAACTACGTCTTCGAGGGCGTCGTGCGCCAGGACGGCCGCAACACGCCGGACGCGCGCTGCCTGGTCTACGGCTACGCGCTGCGGGTCAGCGACACCCGCTAGCCCCACCACCTGGACCGAGCGTCCGATCGTGGTCGCCCTGGCGACCACTTTCGGACGTTCACCGGGGCCGGTACCGTTCACGCATGGCCGATCCACTTGCCGGCGTCGAACTGCGTCACCTCGTCGCACTGCGCGCGGTCGCAGCCGCGGGCTCGTTCGGCGGGGCCGCCGACCAGCTGGGGTACACCCAGTCGGCCATCAGCCAGCAGATCGCGTCGCTGGAGAAGGCCCTCGGCGAGAAGGTCATCGACCGCGGCAACGGGCGCGGCCGGGTCACGCCGACCCCCGCGGGCGACATCCTGCTCAAGCACACCGACGCGCTGATGGGCACGCTCGACGCCGCCCGCGACGACCTCACCGCGCTGCGGGGCGGCGCGGTCACCACGCTGCGCGTCGGCGCGTACCAGAGCGTCACCTCCACCTTCCTGCCCACCGTCGTCCGCCATGTCCGCGAGCTGTTCCCCGGCATCCAGTTCGAGATCGTCGAGGAGATGTCCGACACCGACGTCGAGCAGCACGTCATCGACGGCGACCTGGACCTCGGCTTCACGGTCGTCCCCGTGGCCCACACGGGCCTGGCGGGCATCGACC
Organism: Solirubrobacteraceae bacterium; assembly: GCA_016463765.1. GTDB lineage: Bacteria > Actinomycetota > Thermoleophilia > Solirubrobacterales > Solirubrobacteraceae > Svornostia. The sequence continues at coordinate 25,746 of JAEMQS010000032.1, forward strand.
TCGTCGCCGACCCGTGGGCGCTGCTCCTGAGCGCCGAGCACCCGCCGCTCGCCGCGACGGACCGCGAGAGCCTCGACATCGCCGATCTCGACGGCCTGCCGATCTGCGGCGCCTTCAACTGCCGCGGCTTTCAGCATGCGATCAGCCACCTGCAGGGCCTCGGCATCCGGCCGCACGTCGCGCAGCACGCCAACGACAACGCGCTGATCCAGGGCCTCGCGGCCGCCGGCGTCGGCGCCGCGCTGCTGCCCCGCCTGGCCTACACGCCCGACCCGCGGCTGACGGTCATCCCGATCGACGACCTCATCCCGCCGCGCCGCGTCGGCCTGTCGTGGCGGGTGGACCGGCCGCTGTCCCCGCCCGCGCAGGCACTCGTGGACGCCGCGCGAGACGTGTGCGCCGGGATGGTCCCCACGTGGGACACCCTGGCACTGCAGACCTGAGCGTCCGGCTCACATCGCCCCGGTCAGCCGCCCGACGATCGCGCTGGCGGCCATCGCGCCCGATGCGATGACGTTCGCCACCGACGGCATCTGCCCCGTCGCATCGCCCGCCACGAACAGCCCGGGAACGTTCGTCGCGTTCGGCCCGCCGACCGCCAGCCCTTCGGCCGTGAGCGGCGAGGGCTCCGCGTAGGTCGCGCCGAGCTGCTCGGCCAGCGCCGAGCGCTGGTGCAGCGACACCGCGACGAGCAGCCCGCCGCACTCACGCTCGGAGCCGTCAGCGAACACGACGGCCTCGAGTTCGTCGCCGGGGCCGCGCAGCGACGCCACCGGGCGATCGTCGATCGTCACCCCCGCGGCATCCAGGCGCGCGCGGTCCTCGTCGCTCACGGTCGTGGACAGCAGCGTCACGTCGTCGCTCCAGGCCGTCAGCAGCAGCGCCCGGTGGATGCCCGAATCATCGAGCACGCACAGGGGCCGGTCGCGCACCTCCCAGCCGTGGCAGAACGGGCAGTGGAACACCGACCGTCCCCACCGCTCGGCGGCCCCGGGCAGGTCCGGGTACCGGTAGCTCATGCCGGTCGCGAGCAGGATCGTCGTCCCGGTCTGCCGGGTGCCGTCGGCCAGCGTGAGCGTGAAACCGTCGGCGCCCACGACCTCGAGGTCGCGGACCTCCACCGCCGGGTAGGCGGCGAGCTCACGTCGGCCGTCGGCGTAGAAGGCGTCGGCCGGGCGCCCGTCCTGCCCGAGCATGCCCCCGATCCCGTGCGCGGCGCGGTTGCTCTGCTGCCCGGTGTCGAGGACGAGCGTGCGCCGCCGCGCGCGGCCGAGCACGAGCGCGGCGCTGAGCCCCGCCGCTCCGGCGCCGACCACGATGCAATCCCAGTTCTCGTCCATGGATGCAGCGTGGCAATCCGCGCCCCACTCTGTCAATGTCTGTTGCCATGGAGGCAAACGACTCCGTCGACGCCCGGGTGCGCCGGCGCCTGCGCGAACTGCGCACCGAGCAGGGGCTGACGCTCCAGCAGGTCGCCGAGCGGGCGAGCATCGACGTGTCGACCCTCAGCCGCCTGGAGTCCGGCAAGCGCCGCCTGGCGCTCGACCACCTGCCCCGGCTCGCCGCTGCGCTCGGCGTCAGCGCCGACGCGCTCCTCGGCGCCGCACCGGCGCCCGATCCGCGCATCCACGCCAAGCCGGTCACCCGCCACCGCCTGACGATGTGGCCGCTGACCAACCGCGGGCCGGCGGCCGGTCTGCACACGTACAAGGTCCGCGTCCACGCCGACCGCGACACGCCGCCAGACGAGCTGCCCGTCCACGACGGCCACGACTGGCTCTACGTGCTGTCGGGCCGCCTGCGGCTCATCCTCGGCGAGGAGGATCTCATCGTGGAGCCCGGCGAGGCCGTGGAGTTCAGCACCCTGGTGCCGCACTGGTTCGGCGCGGTCGACGGCCCGGTGGAGCTCATCGGGATCTTCGGTCCCCAGGGCGAGCGCGTGCACCTGCACCGCTAGGGGTCGACGTAGCGGGTGAGGTCGAACACCCCTCCCGCGAAGGCCGCAGCAGCATCTTTGTCGGCCCGCAGCTCCTCCAGTCGCCTGCTCGCCAGTCCGACCTCCAGGCTGCCCGTGATCTCCTCCTGCAGCAACGGCTGGGAAGGAGACAGCGGGGGCGCATCCGGCGGCGATCCCGCGGCCCGCCACCGTCGCAGCTCCGCGCACAGCCCTGGCCGCGGCGCCCACTGCGGCCGACGGGCGGCGCGGATCCATGCCTCCACGCCTATCCGCAGCTGCTCGTCGGTTACCCGGAGTGCCGCCAGCCGCTCGGCGAGCGCCCGCCTCGGTCCGGGCGACAGGTTCCAGGACGCAGCCGCGATCGCGGCATCCGTGACCCGGTCGACGATCCGCCGCTCCGCGGGGGACCTGGCTCGTAGAACGTCCTGACAGCGGTCGACATCGTCGTTGTAGCGGTCCGTCGCCGGAACCGTTCGCGGGCGCAGGCGCACCAGCGCCCGCTCATACGCGGTCATGGCCGCCGCGACCCCGCGCGCCTCTCGACGCTGGCGCCCCGTGCTGCGCGGCGGCGCGAACGCCCCTTCACGGATCAGGGCCTCCCCGTCGCTCCCGGCGCGCATCTGTGACGCGAAGCTCGCCGCCTCGCTTCCCGCGCCCTTCGGCCCGGGACCGGCCGGCGGGCGGGTCCCGTGGCGCAGGCGAAAGACGAACCGGCCCCGCGCGTCCGCGCGGAACGTCGTGCCCATCCCCGCCCCGAGGCAGTCATCCGTCGGCGGGCAGTACGAGCCCCACGACGCATCGAGCTCCTCTCGCGGCTGCCAGCCCCGCCCGTGGTACGTCACGACCGCCCCGGCCGGCGGGGCCCATGGATCGAGCGGCGGGTCGATGTAGACGCATGGCGTCACCGTGACGCAGTGATCGGGCAGCGGGCCCACGTTCGGGGCGGGAACCGCGAGGAGCGGGATCCCGAACGCCACGGCGGTGGCTGCGACGGTGGAGACGAGCATGTCCAGCAGAACACGAAGGGTCCGCTCCGGATGCGGAGCGGACCCTTCGCTGCAGGTTCAGGCGGCTGCGGTGGGGCGGACTACGAAGCGTCGGCGTCCGGCGCGGGCGTGTCGCCCTCGGCCTTCGGCGCATCGTCGTCGGAGCCCTCGGCCCCGTCGCCCTCGGCGCCCACGCCCACGGGCTTGCGCGCCGGGTCGGGCTTGACGATCGACAGCTTGATGTCCTCGTCGGACTTGTCGCTGTCGTCGCGCTCGACCATGACCGTGGCCCCCGCCTCGAGCTCCGAGCGGAGCACGAAGTCGGCGAGCGGGTCCTCGATGTAGCGCTGGATCGCGCGGCGCAGCGGCCGGGCGCCCATCGCCGGGTCCCAGCCCTTGTCGACCAGGAAGTCCTTGGCGTCGTCGGAGAGCTCGAGCTGCAGCTCCCGCTCGGCCATGGACTCGCGGATCCGGTGCAGCAGGAGGTCGACGATCTGCTTGATCTCGTCCTTCTGCAGCTTGTGGAACACGATGACGTCGTCGATGCGGTTGAGGAACTCCGGGCGGAAGACCTTCTTCAGCTCGCCCATGATCCGGCCCTTCATGTCGTCGTACGACACGCCGGTCTCGTCCTCGGTCACCGCGAAGCCCAGCGGGGTGTTCCGTGCGATCTCGCTGGCCCCGATGTTCGAGGTCATGATCACGATCGCGTGGCGGAAGTCCACCGTGCGGCCCTGGGAGTCGGTCAGGCGACCGTCTTCCAGGATCTGGAGCAGGATGTTGAAGACGTCCGGGTGGGCCTTCTCGATCTCGTCGAGCAGGAGCACGCAGTACGGCTTGCGCCGCACGGCCTCGGTGAGCTGACCGCCCTCGTCGTACCCGATGTAGCCGGGAGGCGAGCCGACGAGCCGGGACACGGCGTGCTTCTCCATGTACTCCGACATGTCGATGCGGATCATCGACTCCTCGTCGCCGAAGAGGAACTCGGCGAGCGTGCGCGCGAGCTCCGTCTTGCCGACACCCGACGGGCCGAGGAACACGAACGAGCCCGTGGGGCGCTTCGGGTCCTTCAGGCCGGCACGGGAGCGCCGGATGGCCTTCGAGATGACGTCGACCGCCGCGGTCTGCCCGATGACGCGCTTGTGGAGTTCGTCCTCCATGCGCATGAGCTTCTGCGTCTCGGCCTCGGTGAGCTTGAAGACGGGGATGCCGGTCCACATCGAGACGATGTCGGCGATCTCCTCCTCGCCGATGGCGGGGCGCTCGCCCTCACCCTCGCCGGCCTCCCACTGCTCTTCGAGCTCGCGCTTCTTGTTCGTGAGGCGCCGCTCCTGATCGCGCAGGTTCGCGGCCTTCTCGAACTCCTGCGCCTCGATCGCGGCCTCCTTCGCGCGCCGGGTCTCCTCGATCTCGTCCTCGAGCTCGCGGTAGACCGGCGGGGAGGTCATCGACTTGATGCGCATGCGCGACGCGGCCTCGTCGATGAGGTCGATGGCCTTGTCGGGCAGGAAGCGGTCGGAGATGTACCGGTCGGCCAGCTCCGCCGCGGCCTCGAGGGCCTCGTCGGTGATCTGGACCTTGTGATGCGCCTCGTAGCGGTCGCGCAGGCCCTTGAGGATCTGCACGGTCTCCTCCGTCGACGGCTGGTCGACGCGGATCTGCTGGAAGCGACGCTCGAGCGCCGAATCCCGCTCCAGGTACTTGCGGTACTCGTCGAGCGTCGTGGCGCCGATCGTCTGCAGCTCGCCACGCGCCAGCGCCGGCTTGAGGATCGAGGCCGCGTCGATCGCGCCCTCGGCCGCGCCGGCACCGACGAGATTGTGGAGCTCGTCGATGAACAGGATGATGTCGCCGCGCTGGGTGATCTCCTTCATCACCTTCTTCAGGCGCTCCTCGAACTCGCCGCGGTACTTCGAGCCGGCGACCAGGGCCGCCAGGTCGAGCGTGTAGATCTGCTTGTTCTTCAGCAGCTCCGGCACGTCGGCGTTCGTGATGCGCTGGGCGAGGCCCTCGACGACGGCGGTCTTGCCGACGCCCGGCTCGCCGATCAGCACGGGGTTGTTCTTCGTGCGGCGCGAGAGGATCTGCATGATCCGTTCGATCTCGGTCTCGCGACCGACGACCGGATCGAGCTTGCCCTCGCTGGCGAGCTTCGTGAGGTTGCGGCCGAACTGGTCGAGCAGCTTCGAGGACTTCTTGCCCTCGCCCTGCGCGCCCGTCCCGGCGCCCGCGCCCGCCCCGGCGCCGGATCCCGAGCCCTGACCCTGGCGGCGGCCGCCGGGCCCAGACAGCATGCGGATGACCTCGTTGCGGATCTTCTCGCTGTCGGCGTCGAAGTCGAGGAGGATGCGCGCGGCGACGCCCTCGTTCTCGCGCACGAGTCCCAGGAGGATGTGCTCGGTGCCGATGTAGTTGTGGCCGAGGCTCAGGGCCTCGCGGAGCGCGAGCTCAAGCACCTTCTTCGCCCGGGGCGTGAAGGGAATCTGACCGGACGTGACCTCTTCGCCGGAACCCACGATGCGGACCACCTGGGCGCGCACGCGCTCCACGGTGATGTCGAGGCTCTCGAGGACGCGAGCGGCGAGACCTTCTTCCTCACGCAGGAGTCCGAGAAGGATGTGCTCGGTGCCGATGTAATTGTGCTTGAGCGTCCGCGCCTCTTCCTGGGCGAGAACGACGACCTGCCGGGCCCGTTCAGTGAATCGCTCGAACATGGTGCTACGTGTCCTTCCTGCTGGGGCGGAGCCTCGAGCTCAAGGTGCGGAAGTGGTACGGACGGACGGGGTGTGGGGACGCGAGCGTCTCCGTTCTACCCCCTCTATCGGCCGAAGCGGCCGGAGGATGAGCAGTTCGGAGACGGTCACCGGGCATAGCTCATCCTACCAACCGCTTCTGCGTACTCCGGCCGTTCGACAGGATGTCCTAGGACGTCGATCGCCGTCCGTAGGCCGTGATCTGCAGCGTGAGCGGCTTTGCGAGCTTGCCGGTGCGGACGCGCACGAACCACCGCTTCGTCTCGGCGTCGTACCCGTCACCGATCACGGTCGCCCCGAGAAACGGCAGATGGACCCCGCCACCGCGGGCGAAGATGGGGTTCGCGACCCCGTTGCCGAAGCCGCCGCCCTTGACGTCGATGGCGTACGAGACGCCGCCTGCGTCGCCCTTGCGGATGACCGTGAAGCCGGCCGGGATCTTCAGGAAGTACGTCTGTGTGGTGTTGGACCGCAGGGCGAACGGGCGCGTCTGCGTCCGGGTCGCGCCGGCGGACACCGGCCGCAGGCACGACGTCGAGACGAATCCCGCGACGAACGTGTTGAGCGTGACCACCTGGTAGACGCCCTTGCCCGGGCTGTAGTACGCCGCGACCTGCGTGCCGGCGGCGATCGTGCCGAGCGGCATCGCGAAGCCCTCGCGGCCGTAGTCGCCGTAGAACGGCGTGGCGCACGTCACCTGGAACGGGACGGGGCTGGAAACCTGGTTGGCCGGCTTGAGCACAGTGGCCGCGGGCCCGACGGCGAAGGTGTGCGAGACCTTCGAGCCGTCGCTCATCGTGATGTCGAGCTTCTGGGTGCCGACCTGGGCCGGCGCGCCCGATGAGCTCGACGAGCAGGCGGGACGATCGATCGGCGCCGGCGTCCAGCAGATCTGGCGCTCGGACGCCGCGCCCTGCGTGTCCTTGACCTGGACCATGAGGGGCTCGCCGACCCGGTAGTCGGACGTGCGGTCGCCTGAGAACTCGACGTGCACGGTGACCACGAACCGGCCGTCCTGCGCGGTGGCGCCCGACGGCAGCAGCAGGGGGATGAACGCCACGACCGCGGCCGTGGCAAGCGAGGTGAAGGTGCGCATGAGGCCCGCATCGGCACCCGCGGCGAACCTCTGAAAACTCGGAAAATCAGTCGCGCAATGCGGGGAAAAGAATGACTTCGCGGATGGTCTCGCGACCCGTGAGGATCATCGTCAGGCGGTCGATGCCGACGCCCACGCCGCCGGTCGGCGGCATGCCGTGCTCGAGCGCGCGGACGTAGCTCTCGTCGTAGGGCTGCGCCTCGTCGTCGCCCTCCCCCGCGTAGCGGACCTGCGCCTCGAAGCGCTCGCGCTGGTCGTCGGGGTCGTTGAGCTCGGTGAACGCGTTGGCGATCTCGATGCCGCAGACGTACGCCTCGAAGCGCTCGGTCAGGCCCTCGATCTCACGGTGGCGCTTGGCGAACGGCGACAGCTCGACGGGGTAGTCCAGGAGGAAGGTCGGCTGCTGGAGCGTGGGCTCGACGAACTCCCCCAGCAGGTCGTCGACGAGCTGCGGCCAGGTGCGGCCCTCGGTGGGGAGGCGATCGCCGATGGCGGCGGCAAGCGCGTCCCGCTCCCGGTGCTCGAGCACGTCGATCCCCGTCTGCTGCAGGACGGCGTCGCGCAGCGTGATCCGGGCCCACGGCTCGAAGACCTTCAGCTCGCCCTGGTAGTCGATCGCCGTCGCCGCCGCGCGGACGACCTGCTCGACGCGTTCGGTCTCGTCGAGGTAGTCGGCGTAGGCCTCGTACCACTCGATCATCGTGAACTCGGGGTTGTGCCGCGGCGACAGCCCCTCGTTGCGGAAGTTCTTGCCCAGCTCGTAGACCCGCTCGAGACCACCGACGATCAGGCGCTTGAGGTAGAGCTCGGTCGCGATGCGCAGGTACATGTCCTGGTGCAGCGCGTTGAAGTGCGTCCGGAACGGCTTGGCCAGCGCGCCGCCGTAGAGCGAGACGAGCGTCGGGGTCTCCACCTCGACGAACCCGTCCTCGTCCAGGGTGCGCCGGATCGCGCTGATGATCTTCGCCCGGGCGATGAAGACGTCGCGTGACTCCTCGTTGGCGATCAGGTCGAGCTCGCGCTGGCGGTACCGCGTCTCGACGTCGGCGAGGCCGTGGTGCTTGTCCGGCGGCGGGCGCAGCGACTTCGCCAGGACGTCGAACCCGTCGACGCGCAGCGTGAGCTCGCCGCGGCGGCTCATGAACGCGGTGCCGTCGACGCCGATCAGGTCGCCGAGATCGAGCCCCAGCAGCCGCTGGTGCGTCTCCTCGCCGAGCACGTCGAGCCGGGCCTGCAGCTGGATGCGTCCCGACCGGTCCACGAGGTCGATGAACGCCATCTTGCCCTGGCCGCGCCGGGCGGCGATGCGGCCGGCGACCCGGTGCGTGACCTCGGTCTCCTCACCGTCGGCCAGACCCTCGTGAGCGGCGCGCACCGACGCGATCGTCTCGACGCCCGGGTAGGCGTGCGGGAACGGGTCGATGCCGTCGGCGCGCAGGCGATCGAGCTTCTCCCGCCGCTGTGCGAGGAGCTCGTCCTCCATGCGGAAGGCCTAGAGCCCGACGTCGATCTTCGTGATCTTCAGCTGCCGCGCCTTGCCGTTGGGCAGCGAGATGTCGACCACGTCGTTCTTCTTGTGCCCCAGCAGCGCGCGGCCGACCGGCGACTCGTTCGAGAGCTTGCCGTCGGCGATGCTGGCCTCGGCCGAGCCCACGATGGTGAACTCCTGCGTCTTGCCGCTCTTCTCGTCCTTGACGTGGACGATGGAGCCGACCTGCACCTCGTCGGTCGAGACGTCGCCCGCCTCGATGATCGTGGCGGAGCGCAGCTTCTCCTCGACCTGGGCGATGCGCGACTCGAGCATGGCCTGCTCGTTCTTCGCGTCGTCGTACTCGGAGTTCTCCGAGATGTCGCCGAACTCGCGCGCTTCCTTGATGCGCTCGGCCACCTCACGGCGCTTTTCCGTCGACAGGAATTCGAGCTCGTCCTTGAGCTTCGCAAGACCTTCGCGAGTGAGGATGACGTCCTTCGGCATAAGCGAAAATCCCCCGCAATGCCGGGGGGACAGTAGACAAACGGGCCCAGCGAGCGCGAGAGTGTAGCAGCGGACTCCGCCCGCTCCAGCCGCCTGTTCAGGCGGCCGTCGGAGCGGGGCGCAGGGGCGCGAGCACGGCGCGCGCCTCCTCGATCGTCCCGGTCGCCTGCAGCGCCTCCTGCAGCGCCTTGCCCTCCCCCAGCCGGTCCACGTACCAGGGGTAGAACTTGCGCAGGTACCGGCCCGCGCGGTCCGCGCCGAGGTGCTCGACGGCGCGGTCGAGGACCCAGTCGAGCTCGTCGAGGATCTCGTCGCGCGTGGGCTCGCCCTCGTATTGCTCGAGCAGGCGCGCGAACAGCCACGGATTCCCCAGCCCACCCCGCGCGAGCATGATCGCCTCGGCGCCCGTGAACTCGAACGCGTCGACGATCCACGCGGGCTCGTTCATGCCGCCCGAGAGGATCACGGGGACCGGCAGGTCCTCCACGAGCGCCTTGGCCAGCTCGAGATCGGGCTCGCCCTTGTGATGGACCTGCGCGCTGCGCGGGTGAAAGCAGATGGCCTGGACGCCGGCCTCGTGCACGAGGCGCCGCGCGAGCTCGAACCCGTCGGCCTCGCCCTTCTTCACCGCGCTGCGCAGCTTCACGGTGACCGGCAGGCCGCTGCCCTCATGCGCGGCGGCGGCGACCGCGACGGCGGTGTCCGGGTCCTTGATGAGCGCGGCACCCGCGCCGGTCTTCATGACCTTCGGAACCGGGCAGCCCATGTTCAGATCGATGATGTCCGCCCCTGCGTCGGCGACCGTGCGCGCGGCGCTGCGCATGACCTCCGGGTCCTGCCCGAAGAGCTGGATCGCCACCGGCCCGGCCGGGCCCGTCGTGCGCTCGTCCGGGTGGATGCGCAGCAGCTCCGTGCACGTCTTCTCGTTGCCGTAGTGCACGGCGTGGCTGGACACCATTTCGCTCACCGTCAGCCCCGCGCCGTAGCGCTGGGCCTGGAGGCGCACGAACCAGTTGCCGATCCCGGCAAGGGGCGCCAGGACGACCCGGTTGGGGACGGTCAGGTGGGCGAGGTTCCAGGTGTCGGTGAGGCGGCGCATGGGCGGCGCCCTCCGCGGGCGCTCGTCTCAGGATACGTCGGCGAACCTCAGCCCCCAGGGCTCGGGCTCAACCCGCGCGGTCCCGATCACGAACGAGATCACGTGGTACCACCCGGCGCAGATCGCCAACTCGAGGATCTGCGCGTCGTCGAACCACGTCCGCAGCGCCGCAAACGTCGCGTCCGTGAGCGCACCCGTCTCGTGCAGCTCATCGGCCAGGCGCAGGACCGTCGCCTCCTCGTCGGTCCAGCACTCCGCGTCCGGGCCGTCCTCGATCGTGGCGCGCAGCTGCTCGTCGGTGAGGCCGAGCGGCCGGCCGAACCCGACGGCGTGGACGCCCCACTCGTACTCGGCTCCGCAGCGTGCGCAGGTGCGGTGGATGACCAGCTCGCGCAGCCGTGCGGGAATGCGGTCCGACCCGAGGATGCCGGCGCCGAGCGGGCGCATGCGGCCCGTGAGGTCGTCGTGCACCGCCATCGTCCGGAACAGGGCGAGCGGTTCGACGGCCGCACCCGGCGGCATCCACTTGGCGAGCATCTCGGCGATCTCGGGACGGTACGGCGGTTCGAGCGGTGCAATGCGGGGGGCCATGGCCGTAGACTCCTGCTTTGGAAATAGAAGCGCGACCATATCGCTTCGGAAACAGAAGCACAACCATGAGCCCTACTCCCACACCCGGCCGCCCCGTGCGCGGCTCGACCTCCGGCGAACCGATCATGGCCCTCCTCGACCTGCTCGGCCGCCGCTGGTCGCTGCGCGTCATCTGGGAGCTGCGCGACGGCGAGCCGGCGACCTTCCGGGCGCTGCAGGAGCGCTGCGGCGGCATCAGCAGCTCGGTGCTCTCCCAGCGGACCTCTGAGCTCCGGGACGCAGGAGCCGTCGAGGCGACCGGCGGCGGCTACCGCCTCACCGATGAGGGCCACGCCCTCCTGGAGGCCTACCCGCCGCTCGCGGCCTGGGCCGAGCGCTGGGCCCGGCGCGGCTAGAGGTTGCGCTCGTGGATGAGCCGCAGGCCCGTGAGCGTCAGCAGGTCGTCGACCTCGTCGATCTGCGTCGTGTGCGGCACGATCGACCGCGCCAGCCCGCCCGTCGCGATCGTGGGCGTCTCCGGCCCGAGTTCGCCCCGCAGCCGGCCGACGATCCCGTCGACCGCCGAGGCGAAGCCGTAGATGATGCCGCTGCGGATCGCGTCGACCGTCGACTTGCCGATGAGCGAGCGCGGCTCGGCGAGGTCGATCTTCGGCAGCTTCGCGCCACGTGAGGTCAGCGCGTCCATCGAGATCTCGACGCCCGGCGCGATGACCCCGCCGAGGTACTCCCCGGCCTCGGACACCGCGTCGTAGGTGATGGCCGTGCCGAAGTCGACGACGATGCAGGGGCCGCCGACCTTCGCGTGCGCGGCCACCGCATTGACGAGGCGGTCGGCGCCCAGCTCGCGTGGATTGTCCAGGCGGATCGGCATGCCGGTCTTCACGCCCGGCCCGACGATGAGCGTCTCGTGCCCGAGATAGCGCTCGCCGACCTGCTGCCACTCCGGCGCCAGCTCGGGCACGGTGGAGGACACGATCGACGCGCCGAGATCGGCCAGGCCGACGCCGCGCAGCTCCAGGAGCGAGCGCAGCGCGGCACCGAGCTCATCCGCGGTGCTGGTCCGCACCGAGGCGAAACGCCAGTGCTCGACCAGCCGTTCGCCCTCGAACGTGCCGAAATGCGTCTGGGTGTTGCCGACGTCGACGACGAGGAGCACGGCGCGAAGTATGAGTCCGTCGCACGCGGCACGCGGCCAGCCCCACGAATATGATGACCGTCATGGCGCCCCGACTCTTCATGATCCACGGCTCCCACCCCTGCATCACGGTGGAGCTCGCCCTGCAGCGCAAGGGCATCGAGCACCGCAGCGTGGAGCTGCTCCCGCCCTTCCACGCCCCCGTCGCCCGCCTGCTCTTCGGCGTGCGCACCGTCCCCGCCATCCGCCTGGACAGCGGCGAGAAGATCACCGGCTCCCGCGCGATCCTGCGCAAGCTCGACGAGCTGCAGCCCGACCCGCCGCTGCTGCCCGCCGACGCCGAGCAGCGCGCCCGCGTCCTGACCGCCGAGCAGTGGGGCGACGAGACGTTCCAGCCCGTCGCGCGGACCATCCTGTGGCCGGCCCTGTCCCAGCGGGCGGACGCGATCCCGAGCTACCAGCGCGGTTCACGCCTTCCCGGCCTCCCCGCCCCGGTCATCAAGCTCCTGGCTCCCGGCATCACCGCCACCGAGCAGAAGCTCAACAGCACGGACTTCGCGACGGCACAGCAGGCGGTCCGCGACCTCCCGGCGCAGCTCGATCACATCGATCAGCTCATCGCCGACGGCGTGCTCGGCGGCGACGAGCCGAACGCGGCGGACCTGCAGATCGCGCCGACGCTGCGGCTGCTCATGACCATCGGCGACGTCCGGCCCCTCATCGAGGGACGGCCGTGCGCGGCGTGGGCGCGGAAGGTCGCGCCGGAGCCGGCGGGCGCGGTGCCTCCCGGGGTCTACGCCTCGACCTGAAGCGGAGCCCCCGCCCGCCGGACGCCCTCGTCGAGTGGCAGCTCGGCCAGCGCGTCGGACAGCCGCCGTCCGTCGGGGACGGTCAGGTCGAAGTCCAGCTCCAGCAGCGGGATGAGGACGAACCGCCGCGCGAGCACCTGCTCGTGCGGCAGCCTCAGGCGCTGGTGGTCGAACGTCAGGTCGGCGAGCAGGAGCACGTCGACGTCGATGGGCCGCGGCCCGTGGTGGACGTAGCCAGGCTCGCCCGCCAGGACGCGCCCCCGCTCGCGCTCGACCGCCTTGCACGCGTCCAGCAGCCCGATCGGGTCCAGGCCGGTCTCGATCCGCAGGCACGCGTTGAGGAACGACGGCTGGTCGAGGACCTCGCCCACCGGGTCGGTGTCGTACGTCGATGAGCTGGCGAGCACCCGGACGCCGTGGACCGGCAACAGGTCGACCGCGGCCTGCAGCTGCGCGCGCCGGTCGCCGACATTCGACCCCAGGCCCAGGTAGCCGATCCGCGAGGTCACGACAGCGGCACCAGCAGCGCCAGCTGTCGGGACTGCGCCAGCAGCGTGCCGTCGGGCGCCCACACCCAGCCGTCCTCCTCGAAGAACCCCTCCGACGAGGTGTGGGTGACGAACTGCGTCAGCAGGAGCGAGTCGTCGCCGGGCGGCGGGACGTGGCGGAAGTGGATGGTCAGCTCGATCGTCGGCGCGGCCGACGGTTCGGTGATCCGGGCGAAGACCGCCGGGATCCACGCGTCGGTCGCGATCGCCAGCAGCGCGGCGTCGACGCCCCGCGGCTCGGGCAGGCGCATCCAGCCGCCCACCCGTGCCTCATCCCCGCCGGTGAACGGCATCGGGCCCGGCAGCGGCCGCATCTCGAAGCGGTGCGCGATCGGCGGCATGATGTCCAGCTTCGGCAGGGGCTCGAGCGTGTCCGGGGCCGGCGCGTCGGGTGGCTCGGCCGCGAAGTCCGCCACCGACGGCCGTGCCGGCCCGAACGCCGCGAGCGCGAGCACCATCGTCTTGCCGCCCTGCTCGACCCGGCCGCTGAGCGTCGTCATCGTGCGCCCGGCACGCTCGGTCGCCACGGCAATCGTGCCCTCGCCGGGCTGCGGCGGCCGCATGAAGTGCAGCGTCAGCGACCGCGGCGCGCGGCCGGGCTCATCGAGCGCCAGCTGCATCGCATGGAGCACCATCGCGGCGAGATACCCACCGTTCGGGCCGGCGGGCGCGTTCCAGTCGGCGTCGAACGTCACCGCGTACTGGCCCGGCGCGCCGTGGACGGGCGATGCCGCGATCGCCCGGTCGAACGCCGTGTCGTACCCCATGGCGCTACTCGTCGACCTCGCGCCAGACCTCGACCGCGACCTCCTCCACCGGGAGGGGGATCGGCGGTTCGGGCTTCGCGCACTTCACCGAGACGGCCTGGACCTCGAAGTCGCTGATGATGCGGTCCGCGATGGCGGTGCTGAGCCGCTCGAGCGTCTTGTAGGACCGCTGCTGGGCGACGAGCGCCGCGAGCTGGCAGACCTCGCCGTAGTCGACGGTGTCCTCGATGCGGTCGGTCACGGTCGCGTCGGTGCTGCCGAGCTCCATCCGGATGTCGAGCACGAGCCGCTGGCCGACCTCGCGCTCGGCCTCCGTCACCCCGTGGTGGGTGTAGATGGAGAGTCCGGCGATCTCGACGGTGACGATGGTCTCGGGCCCGCCTTCGTCGAACTCGTCGTCGGAATCGTCGAGGTCGTCGTCCTCGAGGTCGTCGTCGTCTCGTCCGGCGTCGGCGTCCATGTGCGCGCCAACGTAGCAGCCGCCACCGCGAGGGCATCCCGTACGGGCGCCACGTCGTGGACGCGGAAGATCGTGGCGCCGCGGGCCAGGGCCAGGACGTTCGTGGCGATGGTCCCCGGCAGCCGGTCGTCGGTGTCCCGGCCGGCGATCCGGCCGAGGAAGGACTTGCGCGACGTGCCCACGAGCACCGGGAACCCGAGCGCGACCAGCTCATGCAGCCGATCGAGCAGCTCCAGGTTGTGCTGGACCGTCTTGCCGAACCCGATGCCCGGGTCGAGGATGATGCGCTCCCGCCGCACACCGGCGGCCATGGCGGCGTCCGCGCGCTCCAACAGGAACGCGGCGACGTCCGCGACCACGTCGTCGTAGCGCGGGTTCTCCTGCATCGTGCGCGGGTCGCCCTGCATGTGCACGAGGCAGACGTCGCAGTCGCGGTCGGCCACCAGACGCACCATCGCGGAGTCGCGGAGCGCCGTGACGTCGTTGACGAGGGTCGCGCCCGCGTCGAGGGCGGCCTCGGCGACCGTGGCCTTCATGGTGTCGACCGACACCCGGGCGCCCGCGTCGGCCAGCCCGGCGACGACCGGGACGACACGCCGGCGTTCCTCCTCCTCGGAGACCGCGGCGGCACCGGGCCGCGTGGATTCGCCACCGACGTCGAGCAGGTCGGCGCCGTCGTCGCGCAACTGGAGGCCGTGGGCGATCGCGGCGGCGGGGTCGAGCCAGCGCCCGCCGTCCGAGAACGAGTCGGGCGTCACATTGACAATGCCCATGACGATCGGGGACGGCGTGGCCATCCCCTCATCGTACGGGCGGGTGCGAGGACCTAGCGGGTGCGCGGGGGGCGGGGGCGGTACGGCATCAGTCCGTCAGCGCTCCCACGAGGACGGAGCCGGCGATGAGACCACCGAGCGCGGCCACGAGCACGGGCACGCCGGTCAGGCCGAGGGCCAGGGCGTAGCCGCCCAGGGCGGCCGCCACGGTCAAGGAGACGGACAGCCGGATGCCGAGGGGCGGCCGGGATGACCTGCGCTGCACATGCGGGGGAACGTGCGGGAGAGGCACGGGAAACCACCTTCCGTCGGGTTTACCGCTGACAGGAGAAGTGGTACCCCGCGCGCCGGTGCGTTATGCACGCACCGGAGCGTGGCAATGCGCCAGGCGTGCTACCGCAGATCGGGACGCTCGGGGAAGTCCAGCCCGCGCGCCTCCGCACCGGCCAGCCCCGGGCGGGGCAGCGGGCGCGGGCCCTCGCGACCGGCGCGATCGGCGGGCGCGGGAGGCGCCGGCGGAAGCTCGGGGCCGGGCTCCTCGTCGGGGCCGAACACCTCGTCCTCCGGGCGACCCTCGATGAGCGCCTCGAACTCCTGCTTCTCGATCGTCTCGCGCTTGACGAGCAGCTCGGAGATCCGGATGAGGCCCTCCTTGTGCTCCGTGAGGATGTCGATCGCGCGCTGGTGCGCGGACTCGACGACCCGGCGGATCTCGTCGTCGATCTCGCGGGCGATCTCGTCGGAGTAGTCGGGCTCGGAGCTGAGCTCGCGGCCGAGGAACGGCTGCGAGTGGTCGTGGCCGAACACGCGCGGGCCGAGCTTCTCGCTCATGCCGTAGCGCATGACCATCTGCTTCGCGGTGGCCGTGACCTTCTGCAGGTCGTTCGACGCGCCGGTGGTGACCTCGCCGAAGATGATCTCCTCCGCGGCGCGGCCGCCGAGCGTCATCGCCATCTGGTCGGTCAGCTCCGCGCGGGTCGTGAGGAACTTGTCCTCCGCGGGCATCGAGATCGTGTAGCCGAGCGCCTGGCCGCGGCCGATGATCGAGATCTTGTGGACCGGGTCGGCGTGCTCGAGGTAGTGGCCGACCAGCGCGTGGCCCATCTCGTGGTACGCCGTGATGAGGCGCTCCTTCTCGCCCATGACCCGGGTCTTCTTCTCCGGGCCGGCGATGACGCGCATGATGCCCTCTTCGAGCTCGTGCTGGGTGATCTCGCGCTTGCCGCTGCGGGCGGCCAGCAGCGCCGCCTCGTTGATGAGGTTCGACAGGTCGGCGCCGGTGAAGCCCGGGGTCTGGCCCGCGAGCGCGTCGACGTCGATCTCCTTGGCCAGCGGCTTGCCGCGGGTGTGGACCTCGAGGATCTTCGCGCGGCCCTTGCGGTCGGGGCGGTCGACGACGATCTGGCGATCGAAGCGGCCCGGGCGCAGGAGCGCCGGGTCGAGGATGTCCGGGCGGTTCGTCGCGGCGATGAGGATGATGTTGTCCGTCATCGTGAAGCCGTCCATCTCCACCAGGAGCTGGTTCAGCGTCTGCTCGCGCTCGTCGTGACCGCCGCCCATGCCGGCGCCGCGGTGGCGGCCGACGGCGTCGATCTCGTCCATGAAGATGATGCAGGGGCTGTTCTGCTTGGCCTGCTCGAAGAGGTCACGCACGCGGGACGCGCCGACGCCCACGAACATCTCGACGAAGTCCGAGCCGGAGATCGAGAAGAACGGGACGCCCGCCTCGCCGGCGACCGCGCGGGCCAGCAGGGTCTTGCCGGTGCCCGGAGGGCCGAAGAGCAGCACGCCCTTCGGGATGCGCGCGCCGAGCGCCTGGAACTTCTTGGGGTTCTCGAGGAACTCCTTGATCTCGTGCAGCTCCTCGACCGCCTCGTCGGCGCCCGCGACGTCACGGAAGGTGATCTTCGGCGCGTCGACCGACATCTTCTTCGCGCGGGACTTGCCGAACGACATGACCTTCGAGCCGCCGCCCTGGACCTGGTTCATGAGGAAGATCCAGAACCCGATGAAGATCAGGAACGGCAGGACGTAGGTCAGCAGCTGCAGCCAGCCGTTGGACTTGGTGCCCTTGGGGAAGAAGTCCTGGAGCTTCTCGTCGGCCTCGGCCGCCTCGAGCTTCGTGGTCAGGACGTTGCCGTAGGCGGTGGCGAAGCCGATCTCGTACTTCTCGCCCTTGCCCTCGCGCGGGACCACGACGAGCGTGTTGTCCCGGTTGCGCATCTCCACGGACTTCAGCTCACCCTTGTCGAGCTGCTGGATGAACTGCCCGTACGTGGGGCGTTCCTCCGCCGACGTGTCGCTCATCAGGCGCGAGGCGAAGAATGCCAGCACCACGACGATGAGAATGGGGAATGCGGCGCTTTTGAAGAAACGGCTCATGGGGCTTTCCCTGCAGTCGACGGCTCTTCGGAGCGTACCAGGGTGATTCTGCCGCTCAGTCGCCCTTATCGGCCGTTAAGGCGGCCGGGTTCAGTGCTGCAACGAACGGAAGGTTCCGGTACCGCTCCGCGTGGTCCAACCCGTATCCGATGACGAAGCGATTCGGGATCTCGAACCCGACGTATCGGGGCTCAAGCTCGACCTTCCGCCGCTCGGGCTTGGTCAGCAGCGCGCAGACCTCCATCGACGCCGGATTGCGCGCGCCCAGGTTGCGCAGCAGGTAGTGCAGGGTCAGGCCGGAGTCGACGATGTCCTCCACGATCAGGACCTCGCGCCCCTCGATCGCCGCGTCGAGGTCCTTGAGGATGCGCACGACACCCGACGAATCCGTCGCCGACCCATAGGACGCGACGGCCATGAAGTCCACCTCGCACGGCACGTCGATCCTGCGCATCAGGTCGGCGAGGAAGAACATCGCCCCCTTCAGGACACAGATCAGCAGGAGGTCGCGGCCCGCATAGTCCTCGCTGATCTGGGCGCCGAGCTCGCGCACCCGGCGGGCCAGCTCATCGGGCTGGACGAGGATCTCTCCGACGGCGTCGTCACGCATGCGGCGCGAGTCTATGGATCGCTCCGGAATGCCGGCCCCGGCCCGGCCCGCCCGGTCGACACCGTGAACGACAGCACCCCGCCCCGGACCACCGCCCGCGCGCCGTCGCCGAGGTCCAGCGCGCCGTCTCCCAGGGCGAACAGGTCCGGGAGGCGGGCAGCCGCGCGGGGGCAGAAGGCGCCCGTCGCGCGCTCGGCCATCCGCCGGACCACGAGCCGCGCGACCGCGTCGGGGAGCGCCGCGAGGGCCTCCAGCGCGATGTCGTCCCGACCCTCGAGCGCCCCGTCGACCAGCGCGTCGAGCGCCGCCGCCTCGTCGCGCAGCAGCTCGGCGGTTCGCACCACGTTCTCCTCCGCGGCCGGGTGGATCGCGCGCAAGGCGGGCAGCAGGCCGTCCCGGACCCGGGCCCGGGCGAAGCGCGGGTCGCTGTTCAGGGTGTCCTCGCACCAGGCCAGCCCGCGGGCGCGGCAGTGCTCCGCGGTCTCCTCGCGCGTCACGGTGAGCAGCGGACGCACCAGCCGGTCCCGCCGCGGCGCCATTCCCAGCAGCGCCCGCCGGCCGGGCGATGACGCGAGGCGGTAGAGCACGGTCTCCGCCTGGTCGGTGCGGGTGTGCCCGGTGGCGATGACCGCGTCGCGCGGGCCTGCCGCTGCCACGGCGGCCGCGTACCGGACGTCACGCGCCCAGCCGTGCAGGTTCCCCACCGCGGGCGGCGCCTCGGCCCGATGCGCGGCGAACGACACGCCGAGGCGGTCGGCAAGCTCGGCGCAGTGGCGCTCGTCGAGGTCGGACTCGGCGCGCAGGCCGTAGTTGACGTGCAGCGCGACGACCGCCGGCGCGCCAGCAAGCTCCACCGTGACGTCCAGGAGGCACACCGAGTCGCGGCCGCCTGACAGCAACACCACGACAGGCGCGCCCGCCGCGAGCAGGCCCGACGCCCGCGCCGCCGCGAGCGCCGCGGTCACCCCGGCTCCTGCACCGGGCCGGCGACGAGCAGCTCCGTCGTGTCGCTGAACCCCTTGAGCTTCACCGCGCCGATGCGCTCGAAGCGCAGCACGGAGCCGACCGCGTCGGCCACGGCGCCCGTGACCAGGACCTCACCGGCCGCTGCACGCGCCACGACCCGAGCCGCCTGGTTGACCTCGCGCCCGTAGTAGTCGCCGTCGCGATAGACGACGTCGCCGTAGTGGACGCCGATGCGCGGTCGCGGCCGCTGGAGCTCCGCGGCCTGGAATTCCACCGCCCAGGCCGTGAGCGCGGCGACGTCGGACCCGACCACCATGACCTCGTCGCCGATCGTCTTGATGACGCGCGCGTTGTCGGGCAGCGTGGTCTCCACCCGTTCCAGGAACCGCTCGACGACCCCCGCGGCCTCGGCGTCCCCCAGCTCCTCCGTCATCCGCGTGTACCCGGCGAGGTCGGCGAACGCGATCGCGACGCGCAACCGCCCGAGCTCGGGCGCGCCGTCCATGTCCAGCTCCATGTGGCCCACGACGTCCTGCTCGACGAAGTGCTGGAGGAACCGCTCGTGCAGGCGCTGCATGACCGGCGCAGACAGTGGCAGGACCTGGCGGGTCAGGTCCTCCATCTGCTCGGCCATCTCCAGCGCGTCGACCCCGTCGCGCATGAGCGGCTCGTGGACGTAGAGGTGGACGAGCCGGACGGAGGCGTCGGCCATCTGCGCCAGCGCCTGCCCGTACACGCGCGCGAGCTGGATGAAGGCGACGAAGGGGAAGCCCGCGTCGAGGACCGCCGCGGCGTCTCGCAGCAGCGCCAGGTCCTGGTCGTCCAGCGTGGCCACCGACGCGTCGCCCAGGCCCACGGTCGCGTAGAAACGCCGGATGAGAGCCGGCTCGAGCCCGGTGAGCTTCGAGGCCTCGTCGATGGTGTACCGCGTCTCGTGATGCGGAAACAGCTCCTCGACGAACCCGAACGCCAGCCGGCCGCTGTCGCTCGCCTCGCGAATGGCCTGTAGCGAATGCCCCCGCTCGCGCAGCCGGGCGATGATCCGGACGTGCGCGGCGGCCGGCCCCGTCCACGGGGCGGGCGGGCCGGGGTACTGGGGGACGAGCCCGGCCTTCACCCAGCGACGGACGGTCGCCGGCGTGGTCCCTGCGCTTGCTGCCACCTGGGCGAGCGACAGCTCGGTCATGCCCCCACCATGACAGCGGCGGGACCGATGGTCCCGCCGCTCGCGGGCAAT
>JAEMQS010000211.1 GCA_016463765.1 Solirubrobacteraceae bacterium
GCGGCGCTGAGCACCAGCTCGATCAGGCTGCCGCCGCCGTTGGCGTTCGCGTCAGCCGGCAGGAGGAACTCACCGAGATGGCGGTTGACCGCGGCTGTCTCGTCGATCCCGAGCAGCTGCTCCGCGGCCGCGGACAGGGCGCAGATCGCCATCCGGTGGTCGACCACCAGGAACGGATCGGACGGCGCGGGCGCGACGTCGGCCGACGCCTCGAGCACCAGGCCGAGGTCGCAGTGCGAGCACACGCGCGTGGCGCCGACCGGCGCCTGCGCGGGGTCGGGCTCGCGGCCGCAGTGGCCGCAGAAGGCGCGGAGGTCGGCGGAGTCGCCGCCGGACCAGCCGGGAAGACCGTGCACCGACGCGGTCATGCCAGCGACCTCGCGGTCTCACGCGTGAAGCGGCGCGTCGCGTCGCGGTTGCCGTTGACCGTGACCGCCGGCTCCGCGGCGGCGAGCGCCTGGCGATGCGCGTCGTACGGACCTTCGGGCAGCGCGGCGGCGGAGCGGATGGTCTCGCCCTGCGCGCCGCGACGGAAGAGCACCACCGGGATCGGGCCCGTGGCCAGGCGCACCTGGTAGGCCCAGCGGGCGACCTCGTTGTCCGGCACGCCGTCACCCGCGAGGACGACGGCCTGCGGGCCGAAGGCGGTGACGACCTCGCCGACGTCGGCCAGGCGGCGGACGGGCAGCGTGATGATGCGCGCGCCCGAGCGCGCGCAGAAGAGCTCGAACGCGCGAACGGCCAGCGCCTCGGGATCGAGCGCGTCGTCCGTGGCGTCGCCGATGAGCACGGTCAGCGGCCGGGTCGGCGGCGGCGCGAGGCGGTGCGCGCGGCGCAGCCAGCCCTCGGCCCAGCGCGCGGCGAGCGCCCACGCGGCGCTGTCGGTGCCATGCCGCGCGGCGATCTCGTCCATCGACGGCAGCAGGACCTCTTCGACCGACCGCTCGACGGGACGCAGTGCGAGCGTCGACTCCATCGCGGCGTCAGCGCGATCGACCTCATAGGCGGTCAGCGAGCCGACGAGCACGCTCGTGTCGCCGCTCAGCGCCTCACGGGCGCGGGAGACGGCCGACGAGATCGACAGCCCCGCCTGGAGGGCGTCGCGCAGCGCGACGACCTCGGCGTGGATGTACGCCCGGTGCTGGCCGGCGGTGCGCTGGGGACGCGGGTAATTGAAGCGCCGTTCCCACGCGCGCAGCGTGTTCGGACTGACGCTCAGCATCGCCGCCGCTTCCCTGGTCTTCAGCGTGCGCATTCGGAGCAGTGTGGCGCGTTTCGGGGGTGGTGTGCAAGTCCGGCGCCGAGGCACCCACCCGGACCGTGGTCCACCTGCGTACCACAAAGGTCCGCCATTCGTCGAAAAGCCTGCATATCGGTGCACCTCGAGGGTGACTCAGCCGACCGCTCAAGGGAGTCCGCTCCCGAACGGCGAGGAGGTGCCACATGTCGGGTTTCCGTGGCCGTTAGAACACCGCATCACATGCACGCCCCGCCGCAGCCGACCCTCGGAGATGTACCTTGTGCGGCGTGAAACGAACCGGTGCACCACGCACCAGTAGTCTGCTCGCGCTCGGCGGACTGATCGCGGCGATCGCCATGGCGATCGTCCTGCCGAGTGCTCCGATCGATGACCCGCTCACGGTGCTGCTGACCGTGTGCTGCTTCGTCAGCATTCTCGCCGTCACCCGGTGGGAGCACAGCGTCGAGGTCACCGGGTCGGTCGCCACGCTCATGCTTGCGGTGGCGTTCCTCGGGGCCGGTCCCGCCATTGTCATCCTCGTGGTGAGCGAGCTCGCAGCCTGGGTGGTCGACCGCTATCGCGTCACCGCGCTGCTCGTAAACATCTCGGGGCACGCGCTGCCGTGCTCGATCGCCGCGGTGCTGCTCCTGCCGGTGGTCGCGCCCGGCGAGTGGCCCGATCAGGAGGCCGTCGCGCTCGCGGCCCTCGCCGGCGCGTTCGCCGTCGCGCTCTTCGTCAACTGGTTCATGGTCACCGCGCTCATGGCGATCCTCGACGGGCGCTCCCCCCGTGAGGACCTGCGGCCTCCCGTCGCGCTCGTCCCGACGTTCGCGCTGACCGTCGGGTTCACCGTCGCGCTCGCCGCGGCGTACGAGGAGTTCGGGATCGGAGCGACCGCGTTCCTGCTGCTTGTGGTCTTCGCGTTCTCGTATGGCGCGCACCTCGTGACGACCTCGCGCAACCGCACGCGGCAGTACGCGTCGCTGTCGTGGGGCGTGCTCTCGGGCCTCGTCCGCACGCTGGACCAGCGCGACCCGCACGCCGCACGGCACAGCGCCGCGGTCGCCGCGTTCTCGCGCGACATCGCCAAGCACGTGGGCATGGGCGAGCGCGACCAGGAGCTGGCGCACACCGCCGGCCTGCTGCACGACATCGGCCGGTTCGCCTTCGCCGACCGGGTGCTCGAGCCCGGCCACGAGCTGACCGACGACGACTGGCAGGCCGTCCAGCGGCACCCGGAGATCGGCGCGGACCTGCTCCCCGACCTGGAGGTCTACGGGCCGGTCGCCGAGATCGTGCGCGCGCATCACGAGCGGGTCGACGGGCGCGGCTATCCCGACGGGCTGAAGGGCGACGCGATCCCGGAGATCGCGCGGATCGTGGCGGTCGCCGAGGCGTACGACACGCTCACCGCGGCCGACACGTACCGCGAGCAGAAGACGTCGTTCGAAGCGCTCACCGAGCTGCGACGCGTGGCGGGGACGCAGCTCGACCCGCGGTTCGTCGAGGCGCTCGCGGAGCTGCTGGCCGGGCGGGGAACGGACTACCGGCACGCGGACACAGCGGACTTCGACCGCGAGCTGGCGATTCAGCGGAAGATCGCGGACGCGGTGGGACAGGGGTAGGAGGCGCCCCCGGCCCCGGCCCGGCCCACCTCGGCCGCCGAACGTCGGAATGTGGCGGTTCTGCGCGGCGAGCGTCGGAATGTGGTGGCCAGCGCCACCACATTTCGACGTTGGGCTCCACGGGGCGCCCGGATGGACGGCCCGCGGCGTCGAGCAGCCGCGAAACGACGAACGTCGAAACTTGGTGGCGCTGGCCACCACATTCCGAC
>JAEMQS010000212.1 GCA_016463765.1 Solirubrobacteraceae bacterium
TGTTCGCGCTGATCGCCTACGCGATCTTCGACTTCCTGCTGGAGGACTGACCTCAACGATGTACGGCAAGGGCCTGCGCCCCCTGGCGGCCGCCACCGCGCTGACCGTGACCGCCGGGCTGGCGCTCGTGTTCTTCTTCGCGCCGAACGACGCCGACCAGGGCTTCATCCAGAAGATCTTCTACGTGCACGTGCCGATCGCGATCGTCGCGCTGTGCGGCTTCGTCTTCGGCGGGATCATGGGCGTCCAGTACCTCCGCACGCGCGACAGCCGCTACGACCTGCGCTCGTACGTCGCCATCCACCTGTCGCTGATGCTCGCCGTCGGCGTGCTGGTCACCGGGTCGATCTGGGCGAAGGGCTCGTGGGGCCAGTGGTGGCTGTGGGACGAGCCGATGCTCGTGTCGTTCCTCATCGTCTTCCTGCTCTACGCCTGCTACCAGCCGCTGCGCTTCAGCATCGAGCAGCCCGAGACGCAGGCCCGCTACGCGGCCGTCTTCGCGATCGTCGCGGGCGCGTTCGTCCCGATCAACTTCGCCGCGGTGCGGATGGCCGAGAGCTACATCCACCCGCGCACGCTGGGCACCACCACCGGCGGCATGCCCGGCGACATGATGATCACCTTCCTCGTCTGCCTCGTCGGCGCCGCGCTGCTGTTCGTCACGCTCTGGAAGTACGAGCTGGCGAGCAAGAACGCGCGGTTCCAGCTGCGCGCCCTGCGCAAGCGCCTCGGCGCCGATGTCCCCGCCCCGCGGCGCTCCGGCGCCCCCGAGCTGAGCTAGGTCCATGCCCGCACTTCCCCTTGACGAGGCCGGCAAGTACGTCGCGGCCGCGTACACCGTCTTCCTCGGCCTGATCCTCGTCTACGTCGTGATCATGGCCGCCCGGCTCAGCAGCATCGAGCGCGAGATCGGCGAGATCTCCGAGCTGCTCGACCGCCGTGAGCAGGGTGATGTGCAGCCGGGCGAGGCGCCCGCGGATAAGGTCACCTCCTGATGAGCGAGCTGCTGACGCTCGGGATCTCCCACAAGACCGCGCCGGTCGAGCTGCGTGAGCGGCTCGCGCTGACCGATGCCGCGGCCACGGACTTCCTGCAGGAACTGAGCGCCGAGCCGGCGATCCGCGAGGCCGTCGCGATCTCGACGTGCAACCGCACGGAGATCACGGTGGTCGTCGGCGACCCGGTCGCCGCCGAGAGCGAGCTGCTGGGCTGGCTGGCCAAGCGCGCCGGCATCCGCCCGACCGAGCTGGGCAAGGTCATGTACTCGCCGCGCAACTGCGACGCCGCGCGCCAGCTCTTCCGTGTGACGAGTGGCCTGGAGTCGATGATCGTCGGCGAGGCCGAGGTCCAGGGCCAGGTCAAGCGCGCGTACGAGACCGCGCTGGCCGCCGGGACCGCCGGGCCGCTGACGAACCGCCTCTTCACCGCCGCGCTGCAGACCGGCAAGCGCGTGCGCACCGAGACGAAGATCGCCGAGGGCCACGCGTCGGTCTCGTCCGTCGCCGTCGGCCTGGCCGAGGACACGCTCGGCGAGCTGGCCGAGCGCCACGTCGTGATCATCGGCGCGGGTGAGACGAGCGAGCTGACCGCGCGGGCGCTGCACGAGCACGGCGTCTCGACGATGTTCGTCGCGAACCGCCGCGCCGACCGCGCCCGCTCCCTGGCCGAGCGCTTCGGCGGTGAGGTCATCGCGTTCGACGCGCTGCCCGCCCAGCTCGAGCAGGCCGACATCGTGGTCTCGCAGACCGCGTCGCCGCACCCGATCATCGATCAGGAAGAGCTCGAGCTCGTCATGAAGGCGCGCGACGGCCGGCCGCTGCTGCTCATCGACATCGCCGTCCCGCGCGACGTCGACCCGGCCTGCGCCGACATCCCGGGCGTCACGCTCTTCGACGTCGACGACCTCCAGGGCGTCGTGCGCCGCACGACCAACGTCCGCGGCATGGAGGCCCGCCGCGGCGAGGAGATCGTCGAGGAGGAGATCGAGCGGTTCGCCGAGTGGCTCGGCTCCCGTGCGGTGCTGCCGACCATCGCGGCGCTGCGCCAGCACGGCACCGACATCGTCGAGCAGGTCCTGGGCGAGAACGAGGGCCGCTGGGAGAGCGCGTCGCCGGCCGACCTCGCACGCGTCGAGGCGATCGCCCGCGCGGTGATGAACCGGCTGCTGCACGAGCCGACGATCCGCCTGAAGGCGACCGACCCGAACCGCAGCCACGGCCGCCTGTCGCTGGCCCGCGAGCTGTTCGGCATGGACGAGGGCGCGTCGGTGGACGTTCCGGAAGAGCGCGGCGCCGAGGTGCGCTCGCTGCCTCGACGCGGCGCGTAGTGGCGATCCGCCTGGGGACACGCGGCAGCGCGCTGGCGCTCGCGCAAGCCCACCACGTCGCGGGTTTGTTGGGAGACGACGTCGAGATCGTGGAGATCACGACGACGGGCGACCGCGCCCGGGCGCTGGTCGACAAGGAGAAGTGGGTCAAGGAGCTGGAGCTCGCGCTGCAGGCCGGGGAGATCGACCTCGCCGTGCACAGCGCGAAGGACGTCCCGGGTGAGCTGCCCGACGGGCTGGACCTGCTCGGTGCGCCCGCACGGGCCGATGCCCGGGATGCGCTGTGCGGGGCGGCGTCGCTGGAGGCGCTGCCGGCCGGGGCTCGGGTGGGAACGAGCTCGCTGCGCCGGGCCGCACAGGTGCTGGCGGCGCGGGAGGACGTGTCGGTCGTGGAGATTCGTGGGAACGTCGACACGCGGTTGCGCAAGTTGGCGGACGGCGAGGCTGACGCGCTGGTGCTCGCCGCCGCGGGGCTGGACCGGCTGGATCGCAGTGGCGCGATCGACGCGCACCTGGACTTCGTGCCCGCGCCGGGGCAGGGCGTGATCGCGCTGGAGGGCCGCGCGGGCGATGCTGCTGCCGGCGACGCGGCGCGGCGGGTGACCGACCGGGCGGCGTGGATCGCGTTGCTGTGCGAGCGCACGGTGGTGACCGAGCTGGGCGCGACGTGCCACACGCCGGTGGGCGC
>JAEMQS010000089.1 GCA_016463765.1 Solirubrobacteraceae bacterium
GATAGAGCGTCGGTCTACGGAACCGAAGGTCAGAGGTTCGAATCCTCTCGGGCGCGTTCTTCTCAGCGGTCCCCCGCCACGACGAGGCCCGCCTCGTACGCCGCGATCACGGCCTGCACGCGATCACGCGCGCCGAGCTTCATCAGGATCTGGCCCAGGTGGGTCTTCACCGTCGATTCAGCGATCACGAGCTGCTCGGCAAGCTCGGCGTTGGACCGTCCGCGCGCCACGAGCCCGAGCACCTCGAGCTCGCGTGGGGTCAGCTCGTCGATTCCCGGCGGAGGCGACGGTGTCGGCCGGCTCGCGAAGGCCTCGATGACGCGGCGGGTCACCGCCGGCGCGAGCAGTCCGTCGCCGGCGGCCACGACCCGGACCGCGGCGACGAGCTCGCTCGCGGGCACGTCCTTCAGCAGGAAGCCGCTCGCGCCGGCCTGTAGTGCGCCGAACACGTATTCGTCGAGGTCGAACGTCGTCACCACCAGCATCCGCGTTCCCGGGAGCTCGGCGGAGATCTCGCGGGTCGCGGTGATGCCGTCGGTCCCCGGCATCCGGATGTCGATGAGCATCACGTCGGGGGTCGTGCGGCGAGCCAGCCGGACCGCCGCATCGCCGTCGGCCGCCTCCCCGACGACGGTGATGTCCGCCTCGCGCTCCAGGAGGGACCGCAGCCCGGCGCGGATCATCGCCTGGTCGTCGGCGATGGCGACGCGGATCACGCGGCGTGCCCGGTCAGGGGAAGCGCGACGTCGAGCAGAAAGCCGCCGTCGCGGCGTTCGGCGGCCTGGAGTCTGCCGCCGTAGAGCGCGACCCGTTCGCGCATGCCCGTCAGCCCGACGCCTGCGCCCTCGGACGCGGGCGGGTGCGTGGTTCCCCCGTTGGCCACCTGGAGGCCGAGCTCCGCTCCGTAGTGGACGGAGATCGCAATCGGTGCGCCGGGCGCGTGCCGCAGGGCGTTCGTGACCCCCTCCTGCAGCACCCGGTAGGCCGTCAGGTCGACGCCGGGCGAGAGCAGCACGGGCGGGCCGTCGACGGACACCTCGACCTCCGTGCCCGCAGCCTGGGCCCGTTCGATCAGCCGGGGGAGCTGGGCGAGGCCGGGCTGCGGTTCCAATGGGGGCGCGTCGCCGTCCTTGCGCAGGACGCCGAGCAGCCGGCGCAGCTCACCCATCGCGTCGCGGGCCGCCGCCTCCACCCCGCGGAGGTCCTCGGCCTCGCGCTCCTGCCCGGGCTCGAGGCGCAGCCGCACCGCCTGGGTCTGGACGGCGACGACGCTGATCGCGTGGGTGACCACGTCGTGCAGCTCCCGGGCAAGTCGCGCCCGCTCAGCGATGACCGCGTCGCGGGCGCGCTGGTCGCGCTCGCGGCGCAGATCCTCGGCCTCCCGGGTCAGGGTGTCCACGTGCACCGCGTGCGAGCGCAGCGCCCGGCCTATCGCCCACGGCACGACGATCAGCAGCCCGGCGAAGATCGCCTCACCGACCGCCGCGTCGCCCGGTGAGGCACTGAGCGCGACGACCGTCGTCAACGCGACCACCCAGACGGCGAGAGCACCGTCGGCGACGCGGGGCGGCAGGTAGCGGCCGACGGAGTAGAGGGCGAGTACCGCCGCCAGGACGATCGTCACCTGGCTCCCGTCCGGCGCGACGGTTGCCAGCAGCACCTGCATCGCGAGCACGATCCCGCCGACCACCAGCGTCAGCGAGCGGCGTAAGGCCAGCGGAAGGGTGTAGGCGGCGGCGGCGAGCAGCGCGGCGCCGCGCGCGAGCCCGGGCGATCCGGCCAGCGCCTCGGCCGCGGCGAGGGCGAACAGGCCGAGCGCGATGCCGGCGTCGAGCGTCGCGGGGCGGAGGGCGGGCGGCCGCATCGATCGACCCTATCCATGGGTCTGCGCGGCCGAATCCCCCTGTGGTCGGAGATGCGAACCCGACGTGGGACCGATGTGGCCGCGCTACCGGCGGCAGATGATCGTCGGACCCCATGAGGAGCATGAGATGACGACCTTCCCCACGGCCCGCGTGGCCGCCGGTGCGGCCGCGGTGGCGAGCGCGGCCTTCCTCGTCAACGCCGCGATCCAGGTGGCGAGTCCGACCTTCGACCCGCAGATCTCCGGAACCCGTGACTGGGCCAACGAGATCACGTTCACGCTTGCCGTGGCCGGGGCGCTGGTGGGCGTCCTCGGCCTCGCGCGCAGCGCGATCATCGAGCGCCGGCCGGCCCACGTCGCGGCGTTCGGCTTCACCCTGCTGCTCGTCGGGCTCCTGGCGGGGTTCCCGACCGCCGAGAGCCCGGAGTGGTTCGCCGCGGTCGGGGCTCCCGGCAACGCGCTCTGCCTCATCGGCCTCGGCTGGGCGGCCGTGGGGGCCTGGCGGAGCGAGACGGTCCCGCGCGCCGCGATCCCGCTGATGCCCTTGTCGGTGCTGCTCGGGGTGGGTGCCGCCGAGGTCGGCGGCGGGCTCGTCGCGGCGGCGTGGTGGGGATGCGCCGCGGTGCTGCTTACGCGCGTGCGCGTGGCGGTGGCCTAGCGCTGCGTCGCATCATGTTCAAGAGATAACGCCTATTATCTCGCGTATGCGCACCTGTCTACGCGCGGCCCTCCTGCCGCTGCTCGCCTTCAGCCTCCTGTTCACCTCCGTCAGCGCCGCTCAAGCGGCCCCGGAGGACTCGGGGAATCCCGGCAAGGTCCGGTTCGTCAAGCGGATGGACTCGGGCTTCGACCCCTTCATCGCGACGAACGCGAACAGCGCGTGGATCAACCAGAAGTTCTGGCGGATGGAAGTCTTCGATCCGCACTTCGTGAACGTCGGCGCGGTCTCGTGGTACACGAAGGGCTGGGCGTACTTCAACTCGCACGGGTTCTGGCCCGACGACACGAGTCGCCTGCAGTGGGGGCTGAAGAGCCCGTCGGGCGAGCTCGCGTACATCAACTGGGGCTGCGAGGACGGCGCCTGTGACCGACGAGCCGGTGACATCACCAACCCCGACTTCCGCAAGAACTACGTCGACGAGTTGAAGCTGCTGATGACCCGCGGCTACATCGGCGCCTGGATCGACGACGTCAACATGAACCTCGACCTGACGAACCGGGCGGGAGCGCCGATTCAGGTCTACAGCCCTTCGCTCGGACGGGTGATGACGTCGGAGGACTGGCGCAAGGCGATGGCCACGTTCATGGAGGAGATCCGCGCGGCGATCCCCAACAAGGAGATCCTGCACAACAGCCCGTGGGGCGCCGGTCGTGACTGGACGAGCGGTGCGAACTACGCGAACTGGTTCCCCGAGATCGACCGACAGATCAAGGCGGCGGACTACATCAACCGCGAGGGCGGGTTCGCGAGCGACGGCGGCTTGAGGGGCGGCAACGCCGAGTGGAGCATCCGCGCCGTGCACCGCTACGCCGACAAGGTCCACGCCAACGGCGCGGGCATCATCATCGACGACTTCGTCCCGAGCGCGGTCGGCCGCGAGTACACGCTGGCGAACTACCTGCTCGTGAGCAACGGCCGCGACGGGGTCGGCGAGATGAGCCAGACCCCGCAGAACTGGTGGTCCGGCTGGGAGACCGATCTCGGCCAGGCCAGCGGCCCGCGCTACGAGTGGCAGGGCCTGATCCGCCGCGATTTCGCAGGCGGCATGGCGCTCGTGCGAGAGCCCGAGTCTTCGACGACCGGCGCCATCCCGCTGCCGGCCCCGATGAAGAAGCTCGACGGAACGACGGTGTCGACGGTGACGCTCTCCGCGAGCCAGGGCATCGTGCTGAAGACGGCCACCCAGGTCGCGGCGCCGACGATCTCGTCGCTGAGCCCGACGAAGGGCTTCTTCGATGTCGCGACGCCGGTGACGATCACGGGTGCGAACCTGTCGGGCGCGTCGGTGACGGTCGACGGGGCCGCGGTCACGCCGAGCGCCACGTCCGCAACGAGCATCTCGATCACGGTCCCGGCGGCTGGCGCCGCGGGCGCTGTTCCCATCAGGGTCACCACCGCCGGTGGTTCGGCGACGGCGACGTTCACGCGCGAGGCCCGTCCGGCGGCGCCGACGATCTCGTCGCTGAGCCCGACGAAGGGGCTCTTCGATGTCGCGACGCCGGTGACGATCACGGGTGCGAACCTGTCGGGCGCGTCGGTGACGGTGAACGGCTCAGCCGTGACGCCGTCGGCGAACACCGCCACGAGCGTGTCGCTGACGGTGCCTGCGGGTTCGGCGACCGGCAGCATCCCGATCCGGGTCGCGACCGCGGGCGGTTCGGCGACGGTGTCGTTCACGCGGGAAGCACGGCCGCCGACGATCTCGTCGATGACTCCGACGAAGGGCTTCTTCGATGCCGCGACGCCGGTGACGATCACGGGCACGTACCTCACGGGCGCGTCGGTGACGGTCAACGGCTCGACCGTGGCGCCGACGCTGAACTCGGCGACGAGCCTCTCGTTCACGGTTCCCGCCGGGTCTGCGCCGGGCACCCCGCCGATCGTCGTCACGACGGCTGGCGGTTCGGTGAGCACGACGTTCACGCGTGAGGCGCGGCCGCCCGCGATCTCGTCGATGACTCCGACGAAGGGCTTCTTCGATGTCGCGACGCCGGTGACGATCACCGGCACCTACCTCACCGGCGCGCTGGTGACGGTCAACGGTTCGCCGGCGACACCGACGTCGGTGTCCGCCACGAGCGTGTCGCTCACGGTTCCGGCCGGCACGGCGCCGGGCAGCGTCCCGATCAACGTCACGACGGCGGGCGGCTCGGCCACGACGACGTTCACCCGCGAGGCGCGGCCGGTGACATCCGTCCCCGCGATCACGAGCATCAGTCGCACGATCGTCAACAACAAGTACCTCGCGAACATCAGGGGCACCGGCTTCACCGGCGCCACGCGGGTGGACTTCGGGACGGTCGCTTCGACGTCGGTCACGGTGATCTCCGACACGCAGATCACCGCGGCCGTGCCGCTCCAGCCCGCAGGCACCGTGAACGTTCGCGTCACCACGCCGGGAGGCACGAGCCCGGTGGTCGCCGCCGGAACGTGGCTCTATCTCGGTCCGCCGAAGATCACGGGGATCACGCCGTCGAGCGGCCCCGCGGCGGGCGGCGGGATCGTGACCGTTCTCGGTTCGGCCCTCAACAACGCCAGCGTCAGGGTGGGCACCGTCATCCCGACCGGGGTGGTCAACTACGGCAACGAGATCGACTTCACCGCGCCTGCCGGAACCGGCACGCAGACGGTCACGGTCATCACACCGGAGGGCACGGCGACGACCTCGTACACCTACGTCGCGGCCCCGACGATCGCGAGCCTCAGCGTCACGAAGGGCTACGTCGATGTCGCGACGCCGCTCGAGCTGAAGGGCACCAACCTCATCGGCACGACGGTGAAGGTCAACGGCACGACGGTCCTGCCGTCGAAGATCACCCCGACGAGCATGGTGCTCACCGTGCCGAAGGGCACCGCGGCGGGCAACGCGACGATCGCGGTGACCGGCCCCGGCGGCACTGCGACGACGACGTTCGCGTACATCACCCGGAGCTCGACGGCCCCGACCATCACCGGGATCAACCCGACCTCGTGGTACTGGAACATCGCCACGCAGGTCACGATCTCCGGCACGAACCTGTCGGCGGCGACGCTGCAGGTCAACGGCACGACGGTCACGCCGAAGTCGAGAACCGCCACCGCGGTCACGGTCCTGCTGCCCGTCGGCAGCGCGCCCGGCACGGTGGCGACGATCACCCTCTCGACGACCGCGGGCACCGCGACCACGCTGTACAACTGGGCCCCGTACCTGGCGACGAGCGTCGCCCCGAACGGAACGTTCGAGGCAGGCATCGGCAGCTGGACGGCGGGCTCCGGTGTCACGATGACGTCGGCGACCGATCAGAAGCGCAGCGGGACCCGGTCGCTGAAGTACGTCAGCACCGGTGCCGGCATGCCGGTGGAGTCGCTGGCCACGTCGGGCATGGCCGGGCGGTATCAGGTCGGCGGCTGGGCGATGGTCCCCGCGGGCGTCGAGTGGTCGCTCGACCTCACCGACTCGACGGGCGCGGTCCACGCCCGCGCGAGCGCGGTCGGGACCGGCGGCTGGCAGTACGTGTCGGTGGTCGGTGTCACGGCGTCGACGCGTCCCGGCGTGAAGTTCAGGACCGCTTCGGGCGCGACCGCCTGGCTCGATGACGTGACGGTGCAAGCCGCCACGTAGGCCACTGTCCTGCGCCCCCCGCTCGTTGGGGGCGCAGGACGCCTGCGCCGGCCGCGCCGGCTCAGGCGAAGACCCGGACCGGGCCGGGTGCGGCGAAGATCTCGCCGAACTGCAGACCTCGCAGGCGCTTGCGGCTGTAGGGCAGGCAGACCGCGAGTGGTTCCGCCTCGCGATGTTCGAGGTCGACGCGGGCGGCGTCGGTGCCGTCTTCGAGCGAGACGTCGAAGCAGATGCCGGTGGCGCGAACGTCGGGGTCGGCGCGGAGCGCGGCAGCGAGCTCATCGATCACGGCGCTCGCATCTGGGAGCCCGTCGTCGCCCATGTCCATCGCGACCGGCACGACGTCACCTCTCGCGTTGATCTTTCCAGCGAAGGGATGGAACTCGCCGTGGGCGCGGAGTTGCTCCTCGGCGAACGAGAGCAGGAAGTCGACGAGCTCGTCGAGGTCTTCGCGGGGGCTGAAGGTCAACGGCGGCGCACCTCAGGGGCAGCGGAGCTTCGCGTTCCGCTTCTTGGCCGCCCGGCACAGCTGACGCTCCGTGAGATCCCGTTCGGCGGGCTTGAGCGCGACCTTCACCGTCCGCGTACTCGCGGCGCCCACCCCGCCGGCGGGGGTGAACGTGACCTTCAGCGACAGCGGCAGGCGACGCGTCTTCTTGTAGGTCCTGTTCGCGGCCGAGCTCAGCTTGAACGTCAGCGGCACCGCGCCGGGCGCGGTCACCGTCTTCCTGATGGTCTTGAACACCGGGGCACGCCGCGCGGAGGCGAGGGCGCTCCGTCCGCCGACTCCGCCGCCGGGCGTCACCGACAGGGTTCCGGCGCTCGGAACGAACACATGGGCACCGCCCGGAACGCCCACGGGAACCAGCGGCGCGGCGGCCTCGATCGTCAGCGACGCGTTGCACCCGAGGGCCCGGCCGTTCGCGTCGCCGAACCGCTGGAACCCCGGAGGCGCCGGGACGCTCCTGCCGTCGTCGAGACGGTCCCCCGGGAAGTACTGGCGCGCCCAGCATTGGAAGCCGAACTCGGTGGGCTGTCCGAGGAACGACACGGACTGCGACGTCTGACACCGCCGCTGGGAGTAGTCGATGTCGCACTCCGCGGCGCGGATGTCGACGAACGGCTGGAAGATGCGCTGCGTCCCGACGTGCCACCACGTGTTCGTGTCCT
This sequence comes from Solirubrobacteraceae bacterium, assembly GCA_016463765.1. Classification (GTDB taxonomy): domain Bacteria; phylum Actinomycetota; class Thermoleophilia; order Solirubrobacterales; family Solirubrobacteraceae; genus Svornostia. The sequence continues at coordinate 7,357 of JAEMQS010000089.1, forward strand.
CGTGCTGGAACGCCACGGTCGTCTTCAGCGTGCAGCGTGCGCCCTTCGGGCAGGGCACCTTCACGGTCGAGCAGAGCGCCCCGATGGTGTCTCCCGGGTCAGATTCGCACTCGGACCATGCGTGGTTGAAGCTCGTCCTGCCGTCGGTCGAGATGTCGCACGCGTTGGGGTCCTTGGCGAACAGGCTGCCGCGACCGGTCGCGAGGAACGGGTTGAGCTCGCACGACAGCGGTTCGGTCTTCTTCGCGTTGATCGCGAAGTCGCGCCGGGCGGGCGTGGGGTCGACGACGTTGCCGGCCCCGATGGCCGCGACCTCGAAGCGGTGCGCGCCGACCGCGAGCGGGGTGGTCGTGTACGAGCCGCCGTCGCACGTCGACCAGACGCCGCCGTCGACGCGGCACTGGAACTTCGCGCCGGGGGTGTCGCTGCGGTAGGTGAACGTCGGGACCGTCAGCCAGCCGCCGCCCTCGGGTCCGCCGGTGACGAACGTGTCGGGCGCGGGCGCGCCCGGTCCGGTGGCCACGATGACGTCGCCGGTGTAGGTGTACGGCAGGCCCGGCGAGCACGCCGAGACGTTGCCCGCCGTGTCGGTCGCGGTCGCGTAGAAGGCCTGGTTGCCGGGTGGGACGCCGACGACGAAGCCGGGGGACGCGAACTCGGCAGCCGAGCCGATCGCACCCGCCGGTCCGCTGCACGTCTCGTTGGTGAAGACCCACACGGTCGAGCCCGCCTCGGCGGTCCCCGTCACGCGCGGGCTGGGGTCGTTCGCCGGGCTGGCAGGCGAGGTGGCGGTGATGACCGGCGGCGCCGGCGGCGTCGAGTCCTCGACGTACGTCGCGCCGGGCGTGCAGAACGACTCGATGCCGCTGGCGACGGCACGCGCCGTGAACTGGGTCGTCGAGTTGTCGGCGACCGTCACGGTCACGCCGGCGGCGAACTGCTCACGGGTGCCTTCGGCGATCGGCGCGCCGACGCAGCCCAGGCCCCGGTAGATGCGAATGGTGGTGCCTGCCACGGTCGTGCCGCGGATGCGCGGGGCGTTCTGGTTCGACGGGCTCGAAGGTGTGAAGCCGGTGATCGTCGGCTGCGGCGGCGCGATGGGGTTGCGGAACTTCGACACCCGCGCCCCGCTGTACTCGCCGACGTAGAGGGTCCCGAGCGGGGACACCTCGAGGCTCCAGGACTGGGAGATCTCGCCACCCTTGCCGCCGGCCGCCCCGGCGCGGCAGTGCGTGCTCTCGCTGCAGACCGCGAACACGTTGGGGAAGCGGTCGTCGACGTTCTTGCCCAGCACGGCCTGGAACGTGCCCTGCCACGTGATGATCTGGACGCGGTCGGCGAGCCGCTCGCTGACGTACATGTTGCCCGCCGAGTCGCCGGTGACGCCGCTCGGGCCGGTGAACTCGCCGCCCTTGCCGCCGGCGACGCCCGGCACGCAGAGGGTGGCCGCGTTGCAGATCTTCGTCCCCGGGCCCATGACGTCCTTGCCGAGCACCCGTTCGAACGACCCGTCGGAGCTGAGCACCGTGACGCTGTTGCTCTGACTGTCGGTGACGAAGACGCGATCGCCGACGCCCGTCCCGATGCCCTCGACTGCCGCCCACTGGCCGCCGCGCGGGAGACCGGTGGGCGACGCGGCACCGCAGAGCAGGACGCTGATGCAGCGGTCCATCCCGAGGCCGCCGACGTCCTTGCCGACCATGAGATTGAAGCCGTCCGCGGCATTGAACTTCTGCACGCGCGGGTTGGCGACCTCGGCCACCCAGTAGGAGCCCGTCGAGTCGAACGCGATGCCGCGGGGCATGTCGAACGAGCCGGGGATGCCCGAGGCGCCACCGGTTCTGCACGCCGACGCGACGGTGCAGCTCTGGACGGCCGCGGCCCCGGTGCTGACACCCTCGCCCATCGTGCGCAGGAACGCGCCGTCGGTGGTGAACACCGAGATGCGGTTCGCGTCCGTCTCGGCCACGTAGACCTCGCCGGCCCTGCTCACCGCAATCCCGCTCGGGGAGGACAGCGCCCCGCCGTTGGGCGCACGCTCGCCGGCCCGGCAGTCGGCCGCCACCGTGCAGACGCCGAACTGCCCGGGCAGGTCCTTGTGCACGCTCCAGCCCCAGGCGCGCAGGAATGCCCCGTCGGCGGTGAACTTGGAGACGCGGTCCATGAAGTCGTCGGCGACGTAGACGTTGCCGTCGGCGTCGATCGCGGTGTCGGCCGCGGTGCGGAACGTGCCGCCGTCCGTGTCGGCCTGGCTGCCCGTGACGCAGTTCGCGGCGACGGTGCAGATGTCGGCGCCCGGGCCGCCGACGTCGTTGCCGAAGCTGCGCTCCCACGTGGGTGCCGCGCTTGCCGCAGGCGTGCAGGCCAGCAGGACGGCGAGACCGAGCAGCGACAGAGCGCGGTGCATTACTCAGGATCGTGGCAGAAGCAGGGCCACCGCGAAAGCGTCGCGGCTGTCCTCAGCCGCGCACCTTCACGCGCCGGGACGCGCCGAGTTCGGTCAGGCGGCCGTTGCGGTCGAACGCGCGCAGCGTGATGCGATAGGTGCCGGCGCGCAGCTTCTTGCCGGCGACCCGGCCGTTCCACGCAATCGTCGACGCGCCCTTCTTCCGCGAGCCGAACGGCACGCGGCCGACGGACACGAGTCGGGGGACGCGGCGGCCGAGCACCCGCGCGGTGCCCTGCTCGCGCTGGACGAGGATGCCCACCGACGTGGAAGCCCGCAGGCGGATCGGCAGGTTGACCTTCGGCTGCTCGACCTGCACGGTGAGCGGCGCGGTGAACTGCTGGATCGCCGGGACGCCCTCGGAGATCGAGATCCCGCCGAAGTTGCGGCGCTGGCCGAGCGACAGGCCCGCGGGGGCGATGAGGCCCTGCGTCTGCGTGTCGTAGACGAAGAGCTTGACGTCCTTCAGCTCTCCCGTGCCCGTGGAGGACAGCCAGCCCAGATACCGGCCGTCGCCCGACCAGTCGGGGCCGCTGCGGGTCTCGCCGGTCGCGCGGGCCGGGAGGTTCGGCAGCGTCAGCGGTACCGGCGGCGTCGCCGCGTTCAGCGCGAGGGTCTCGAGCGCGCCGCGACGGGCGATGGTCACCTCGTTGGGGCGGCCGGGGATCATCGCGATGGCGTCGACCGAGGTCGCGCTGCCGAGGTCCCGGAGCCGCGGCGTCCCGTTGATCGGGCCGTCGACGATGCCGGTGAACGACGTCGACGTGCCGGCGGTCTGGGTGCGGTAGCCGTAGAGCAGCTTGCCCCCGGTCGCGTCGAGCTGCGCGCTGAACGGGGTGATCACGCCGAACTGGCCGAACGTGTTGCCGTCGGGGATGTCGAACTCGGGCGTGCCGATCGTGGGGAACGGGCCTCCGGGCAGCGCGGCGACGTCGACGACGCCCACCTGCGCGACCGCGGACTGGCTGCGCGCCATGCCGATGATCGCCCGGCGGCCGTCGCCGGAGAGCGCGATGCCGGCCGCGCTGTTGAACCGCGCGGTGGTGAACGGGTTCGGGATCTGCGCCGGTGCGCCGCTCGGGAGCGCGACGACGTGATAGGTCGGCTCGCCCGCGCTCAGCTCGCGCCGGAAGGCGAGGCGGGTGCCGTCGTCGGAGAGCGTCGGGTCGATCTCGGTGCTCGCGGTGTTCACCCCGGCGGGCACCTTGTTCGCGCCGACGAGCTGGAGCGCCTGCGGGAAGGGGTTGACGAACAGGATGTCCAGGTTGACCGGCGCGGTCTGACCGGGTGCGCTCGCGGTCAGTGCGACCGTCAGCCCCGCGTGGGCCGGCGCGGCTCCCGCGGCCAAGGCGATGATTCCGAGGGTCACAGCGGTCAGGCAGGGTCGCATGGTGCGGAAGTACACCAGATCGACCGAAATCGCAGGGAGTATTGCGCCCGCACGCGGTCGGTCGCAGGGTGCGGCGGTGCTGGCGCGCCCCGTACCATCCGCTCGATGGCCGACCCCGCCCTGCTCGAGCGCGACGACGAACTGGCGCTCGTCGACGAGATGCTGGCGTCCGCCGGCGCCGGCGAGGGGCGGTTCCTCCTCATCGAGGGGCTCGCCGGGATCGGCAAGACCCGTGTGCTGACGGAGGTCCGCCGTCGCGCCGGGTCGCGCAAGCGGGTGCTCACGGCCCGCGGCAGCGAGCTGGAGGCCGCGTTCCCGTTCGGCGCCGCGCGCCAGCTGTTCGAGGGCGTCATGGCCGACCCCGAGCTGCGCGAGATCGCGCTCGCGGGGGCGGGTGCCGCCGCGGGCGACGTCCTCGGCGCGCCCACCGGGAACACCCAGGCGGGCAACGCCTCGTTCGCGGTGCTGCACGGGCTGTACTGGCTGACGCTGAACCTCGCAGAGGAACGTCCGCTCGTCCTCTCGGTCGACGATCTGCAGTGGGTCGACCGGCCGTCGCTGCGCTTCCTGGCCTACCTCGTCCGTCGCCTGGAGGGCGCGCCGGTCCTGCTGGCCGCGACGCTGCGCAGCTCCGAGCCGGGCATCGACC
>JAEMQS010000090.1 GCA_016463765.1 Solirubrobacteraceae bacterium
CTCCGGGGAGGCGCTCGGGGCGATCAGCTCCAGCTGCGGGCGGCGGTTCATGGCCCGGAAGGCTACCGAGCCTCGCCGCCGAGCGCGCGCCACGCGAGCGCCGAGGTGCGCGCGGCCCAGTCGTCGCCCGGCGCGACGCCGGCGAGCGCGCTCGCGTAGTAGGCGCCGGTGAGCATCGGCAGGACGGCTTCGATGTCCGCGTCGGCGTTGACGAGGCCGGCGTCGCGGGCCCGTTCGAGGATCGCCCGCAGCTGCTCGCGCCGAGGCAGCACGATCCGCTCGCGGTAGAGCGCGACCAGCTGCGGGTCGGTGGCGTCGACGAGCATCGTGCCGACCAGCGACACGCCCCCGGGGCGGCCGACGCCGTTCGCGTAGGCGCGCAGCTCGCGCACCAGGTCGGCGTACGGGTCGTCGGTGGGTGTGCGCTCGGCGGCGCGCGACATTGCGGCGATCGCGGCCGTGGCGAGGTCGGCCTTCGTCGGCCACCGGCGGTAGACGGCCTGGCGGGTCGTCCCGGCTTCCGCGGCGACGGCCGCGAGCGACATCGCCTCATAGCCGCGGCAGGCGAGGTGGTCGCGGGCGACGGCGAGCACGCGGCTATCGATCTCCGGGTCGCGCGGGCGGCCGGGTTGCGGGGCGGATGCCACGGCGCCATCGTACTGGACGCAATACGAGACGGTGTTGTATTGATATAGCCATGTCCGCAGCCATCGACGTTCTCCACCCGGAGCGCCCGAAGCAGATCCTCATCGTGGCCTCCAACCCCTCCGTCTCCGACCAGACCGGCTGGCCGATCGGCTTCTGGTGGGCCGAGCTCACGCACCCGTACTGGGAGTTCGTCGAGCGCGGCTACGAGGTGACGATCGCCTCGCCCGACGGCGGTCCGCTCACGCCCGACGGCTTTAGCGACCCCGAGGACGAGTCCGGCTATTCGGCGCACGACCTCATCAGCCTCGGGTTCAAGAAGAGCCAGGCCCACGCGGCGCTGATCGAGGACACCAAGGCGCTGGCGGATGTCGACCCCGACGCCTTCGACGCCGTCTTCCTCGTCGGCGGGCAGGGGCCGATGTTCACGTTCCGCGGCAACCCCGCGATCCTCGACCTCGTCCGCGCGTTCTACGAGGCCGGCAAGCCGACGGCCATCGTCTGCCACGCCACCTGCGTCCTGCTCGAGGCGACGAAGGCCGACGGCTCGCTCATCGTCGACGGCCTGAGCTGGACCGGGTTCGCCGACAGCGAGGAGCGCTTCGCCGACGAGTTCGTGGGCCAGAAGATCCAGCCGTTCTGGATCGAGGAGGAGGCGCGCAAGCTGCCGAACACGAACTTCCTCGTGCAGTCGCGCTTCAAGGCGCACGCGGTGCGCGACGGCAACCTCATCACCGGACAGCAGCAGTACTCGGGCGCCGCCGCGGCACGGCTGGTCATCGAAGCGCTGGGGGTCTGACCATGCGGATCGCGATCATCGGAGCAGGGCGCGTCGGGACGACGCTCGGCGCGGGCTGGACGGCGGGCGGGCACGACGTGGTCTACGGCGTGCGTGACCCGCAGGGCGGCGATCGCGTGGCGGTCGGCGACGCGGTCGACGGCGCGGACGTCGTGGTCAACGCGCTGCCGTTCGACGCGGTCGCAGGGGTGTTCGCCGGGCTCGACGTCGGAGAGGCGATCGTCATCGACGCGTCCAACCCGCTGACGCCCGGCGCGAACGAGGCGGAACGCGAGACGGCCTTGTCGGGCGCCGAGCGGCTCGCCGGACTGACCGGGAGCTCGCGCGTCGTGAAGGCGTTCAACACCACCGGGTCGGCGAACATGGCTGACCCGGCGTTCCCGGGTGGTGCGGCGGCCATGCTCGTCGCCGGCGATGACGAGGCGGCGAAGGCGACGGTCTCCGATCTGGCCGCCGCGCTCGGGTTCGACCCGGTCGACGCGGGGCCGCTGTCGGCCGCCAGGGATCTCGAGCACGTCGCCAACCTCTGGATTCGCATGGCCTACGGGCTCGGCAACGGTCCCGGCTTCGCGTTCGCCGTGCTGCGGCGATGATCACCGTCGAGTTCGGGTCGCTGAGCGCCCCGAACTCGACGAGCATCTGCCGCCCGCCGCTCCAGCTCCGCCCGCTCCACCGCGTTGTCGCTCAGCTTGATGGCCCGCTCGTACGCCGCGTCGGCCCCGACCAGATCCCCGGCCCGGCGCAGGAGTTCCGCATGCGCGGCATGCAGCGGCTGGTACTCCGCCAGTCGCTCATCGCCCAGCAGCGGCGCCAGCACCGCCAGTCCATCCCCACCCGCGAACGCCACCGCGACCGCGCGGTTGACCTCGACCACCGGCGACGGCGCACGGCGCGCCAGCTCCCCGTACAGCGCGGCGATCTGCGGCCAGTCGGTCGAGGCCGCGTCCGGCGCCTCACAGTGCAGCGCCGCGATCGCCGCCTGCAGCTGATACGTCCCGGGCGCACGACGTTCTAGTGCTCGGCGCAGCGCCTCCCGTCCCTCGGCGATCCGGCCGGCGTCCCACCGCGACCGGTCCTGCTCGTCGAGCGCGACGTACGCGCCGTGCTCGTCCACCCGCGCGTCGCGGCGCGCGTCCTGCAGCAGCATCAGCGCGAGCAGCCCCTCGGTCTCGGCGTCGCCGGGGACGAGGCGGACGAGCAGCCGCCCGAGCCGGATCGCCTCGGCGCACAGTTCGCCGCGGACCAGCCGGTCCCCGGACGCCGCCGCGTAGCCCTCGTTGAAGATGAGATAGACGACGGCGAGCACCCCGCGCAGGCGCTCGGGCAGGTCCTCGTCGCCGGGCACCCGATAGGGAATCCCCGCGCCGGCGATCTTTCGCTTCGCGCGGCTGAGCCGCCGCCGCATCGTCTCCTCGCTGACGAGCAGCGCCCGCGCCACCTCAGCCGTCGTCAGCCCGCCGAGCGACCGCAGCGTGAGCGCCACGCGCGCGTCCATCGCCAGCGCCGGGTGGCAGCAGGTGAAGACGAGCCGCAGCCGGTCGTCGCCGACCACGGGCTCGTCGAGTGCCGCCTCCTCGTCGCGGCGCAGCGCGTCGATCTCGGTCAGCCGCTGCAGCGCCGCCATGCGGTCGGCCAGGCCGCGGTCGCGGCGCAGGCGGTCGATCGCGCGACGGCGCGCGGCGGTCGTGATCCACGCGCCCGGCCGCTTCGGGATCCCGTCGCGCGGCCAGCTCGCGACCGCAGCGGCGAAGGCGTCCTGCACCGCGTCCTCCGCCAGGTCGAAGTCGCCGACCTGGCGGATGAGCGTGGCGAGGACCGCCGGCGCCTCCTCGCGGAACGCGAGCTCGACCGCGCGCGTATCGGTCACGTCTGTGCGGGGATCTCCATGACGGGCCGCACCTCGATCGAGCCGGTCGGCGCGTTCGGCAGCTTCGCGGCCCACGCACAGGCGGTGTCGAGGTCCGGGACGTCGAGCACGTAGTAGCCGCCGAGGTGCTCCTTCGTCTCGGCGAACGGGCCGTCGGAGAGCAGCGTGTCACCGTCGCGGACGCGGACGGTCGTGGCCGTCTCGGCGCCGAGGAGCGCCTCGCCGCCGACCATCACGCCCGCGTCCTGCATCTCCTGCGTCACGGTCATCCACCGCTCGAAGTCGGCGGCCGCCTCCGGGGAGTCGGGTGCCGGCGCGGCGGACGGGTCGTCGTAGAGAAGCAGCATGTACTGCATGGGAACCTCCTGGTGGGTGGTCGTTCGTGCAGACGTCGAACGGGCTGGCGCCAGAGGGACAGCTAGGGTCCGGTTCATGCCCGAGCTGGCGCTGCTGAACTCCGACACGATCCTCGCGGCAGTCTCGCCGACGGGCGCGATCGAGGCCACCCGCGACGCGTTCCTGCGCCACCACCGCGGCGAGTGGACCATGCCGAGCAAGGTCTACATCGAGAACTACCCGGCCGGGGACTTCCGCGCGATGCCCGCGATGGGCGGGGACCTGGCGATGGTCAAGTGGATCACGTCGTTCCCGGGCAACCCGGCGAAGGGGCTGCCGACCGTGAGCGGCGTGCTGGTCATGAGCGACGCGAACACCGGTGTGCCGCTGGCGATCCTCGACGCGCGCGCGGTCACCGCGCTGCGCACCGGCGCCATTGCCGCGGTGGCTGCCCGCGCGCTGGCGGGGCATGACGCGAAGACCGTCGGCATCGTCGGCTGCGGCCTGCACGGCGCGTGGGCGGCGCGGTGCATGGCGGCCGCCGGCTACGGCCCTGGCATCTGCAGTGACCCGAACGCCGCTGCCGCCGAGGAGCTGGCCGCCGAGCTGGGGTGGCAGACCGACGGGGATCCGTTCTGCTGCGACATCGTCTGCTGCGTCACGCCCGGGCACGAGGTCGTGCTGACCAGGGACCGCGTCCGCACGGGCGTGCACCTGAACATGCTCGGCGCCGACGGTCCCGGCAAGGCCGAGGCGAGCATCGAAGCCGTGCAGTCCTGCGAGCTGTTCTGCGACGAGTGGGCGCAGGCGTCGCACGGCGGTGAGCTGACCGGCGCGGTCGAGGCGGGCGTCGTCACCCGCGCCGACGTCACCGACCTCGGCGCGGTCCTCGCCGGTGACGCGCCCGGGCGCAGCGAGCATGCCGCGACCACGCTGTTCGACTCCACCGGCCTGGCGATCCAGGACCTCGGCGTCGCCGCCGCCGCGCTGGACGCGGTCCGCGCCGGCCGGGTGCCGGCGCAGACCATCACACTCTGATCAGCGTGCGCCGGGCCTGACGCGGAGGGTCGACCGCGTGTTGGCGGTCCCGACCTGCGACGCGTTCAGCCGGAACGACAGCCGCGCGCCCGAGCGCCGCAGCCGCGGGCTCACCCGCACGCCGCCGGCCCGCAGCCGCACCCGCAGGACCTTTGCCGACTGGCCGCTCGGCACCGACACCCGGATGCTCTGGCCCGTGACCGTGATCCGGGCGCGCGCGCCCTTCTTCAGCCCGGATGCGCTGACGCGCAGCCGCTTCTTCACCACGGCCGCCCGCTGGAACTCCATCCCACGGGGGACGACGAGCTGCACCGTCCGCAGCCGGTTGCGCGCGCCGACGACCCGGAGGTCCATCGACGGCCGACCGCGTCGCAGCGAGCTGACCCGCAGCGTCGCCGCCGGTCCGCAGCCCGGAATCACGGCCTCGGTCTTCGCCTTGTACGACGGACCGGCCTGCGAGAGGAACGTCCCGTCGAACGCGACGCTGCTCTCTGCGCACAGGTTCCTCCCCGCCTGCAGCACGCTGTCGGCACCGCCGTTGAACGACAGGTCGAAGCGCGACAGCGGCACGTCGGGGACCGGCTCGACCGTGGTGATCAGCCGCTGGTCGGACCCGAACGTGATCCTGCCCGCGAGCGTGATCGGCAGCACACCGTTGAGCTGGATGCGCAGCTCGGGCAGCGGCACCCCCGGGACGGACACCATCGTGACCGGCCCGGAGAGGGGCTCCAGGAGCAGCGGGGTCGTCGCCGACGCACGGCCCAGGATGGACCGCGCCTCGCAGCCGCCCGCCTCGAACGTCGCGAGCGGACACGCCCGGTCGATCCGCGTGCTGTCGATCGAGATGCCCGCCGGCAGCACGAGCTCGACGCGCTTGGTGTTCGCCTCGCCCGGCCCCTGGGTCAGCGTGGTGGTCAGGCCCGGGTGCCCGTTCTCGGCGGCCTCCCGCGCGCCACCGGAGATGACCGCGCTGAGCTTCGGCGCATACGGCAGGTTCTCGCACCCGACCGCCTGGTACGGGGCGGCGACCTCCGCCGTTCCGCCGAGGTCGGACCCCAGCGTGGCGGTGATCTGCTGCGGCGCGCAGTTGGTCGCGTTCAGGGCGAACCCGGGCTTGTCCAGCCGGACCTCGAGTGCGCGGATGGCGGTCGAGATGCCCTGCTGGCGCTGGGGCACGTTCTCGACGACCAGGTTCAGGCCCTTGTCCGCGTCGCGCACCTGCAGCCGGCCGGGGACGACGACCTTGCCGAGGTCCAGCGGGCCGAATCGCGCGAGGGCCGTGATCGTCAGGCCCGCGGGGTCGCCGCCCTGCCCTTGCGTGAGGAACACCTCGCCGCCGAGGCGCAGCGGCGCCGGACCGGGTCCCGCGGTCGCGACGACGGAGCCGACCTTCGTCTCCGCGGGGCAGTCCCCGGTCGCCGCCTGCGCGAGCGGGCACTGCGCCGCCGCACCGAGCCGTCCGAGGAGCCCGGGCGGGAGGCGCACGATCGCGCTGGAGATCCGCGCGTGGCCGTCGGGGCGCTCGAGCGTCGTGATGATCGACGTGTCTGCCCCGGCCTGCGGCGGGTCGGTCGACGCGCCCAGCGACGGGGCGAACCGGTTGGGGTCCTCGCAGTTCTGATCGACGACGATCTGGCTGGAGGTCGACGTCGGGGCCTGCCCGCTGAACGGCGTGGCGGTCGTCTGCTCGGTGTAGGTCCCGCAGCTGCGCGGCGACGCGACGATCGCGTTCGGCCCGCCCCGGAAGCTGAACCGGAAGAGCGTGAACGGCACGGGCGGCAGGCCGGTGAGCTCGGTGGTCAGCTGGCCCGTGGCCGGGTCGACGGTCGCGACGGCCTCGATCTTGACGCGGACCGCGTCGTCCTCGGGGCCGAGCGCGGCCGTGGCGAAGAACCGCAGCGGCTTGCCCGGGATCGGGTCGCCCATGAAGATCGGTCCCTTGATGGCGCCCTTCAGGAGCACCGGCGAGTCAAACTCGACCTCGCCGATGCGCGACCCTTCGGGGCAGCGCGCGGGGCCGGTGCCGAAGCGGTCGAACTGCGCGTCGGTGCAGCCGGCGAGCTGGCCGTCGGACGCGGCGGTGGGCGACAGCTCGTAGCCCACGGGGAGCACGAGCTTGGCTTTCTTGACGTGCGCGAACACGCGAGGCTCGGACGGGGCGGGGACCCGCACCTCAGCGGTCATCGGCGTCGGCGCGTCGGCCTGCCCGTTGCCGATGACGGTCGAGGTCTGGGCGTAGGGCAGCGTGCCGCAGTCGGTGGGGGTGTACCCGTCGCTCGCGGAGGTGACGTCGCCGCGGTAGGAGACGATTTCGACGCGGCTGACCGCCGGCTTGCTGCAGTCGGTCGGGTTGCTCGTGAAGCCCTCGCGCATGGTGGGGTGGGCACTCTTGCTGCCCCACAGCCGCAGGCCGAGCCGGCGGACCTCGATCGGGATGCCGAGGAAGTCGCGCGGGGTGTCGAAGACCGTGGCGTCGAGCCCGCCGTCGTCGGCGCGCAGCCGGATCGCGCTCTCGAGCTTGATCGCCGGAACGCCGGGCAGGCCGGGGAGGACGACCTCGATCTGCAGCCCGAGGCGCGCGGCCTCGGTGCCGGCGGGATCGAGATTGAAGACCTTGCCCTTCAGGAGGGACTCGGTCAGGGGAACGAGCCCCTCCACCGCGGCGGAGACGCTGCCCACCTGGGCGCTGTTCGGGCAGCCGCCGGAGGACCGGAACTTCGCAGGCGCGCAGGTCGCCGACGCGCGCGGCGAGCCGATCTGGCCCGGCGCGAGGGAGATGCGCATCTCGCGCGCGTCGTCGCCGAGGCCCGGGATGCCGCCCAGCTCGGGGTCACCGCCGCCGTTCAGCGCGAGCGCGAGGCAGAAGTCGGTGTAGGCCCCGGACTGGGGCGACACCGTCGGCGTGCTGTTCGTGGAACAGCTCGACGCGGGCGTCACGGGCTTGGCGACGATCTTGTCGACGCGCACAGCGGCGCTCGCAGGCGACGCGCCGCCCAGCAGGATCAGGGCACCGGCAAGTACGGGCAGCGCGCATTCGGGCACGCCGCGACCCAGCAGAGCTGACACAGGTCCTCCCCCCGTTCAGTTCGACCCGAACGTAACATCTGACAAGCGACGTATGCAACTTGCAACCGGTGCGCGGTGCCCCGGAAGGGGCATCGATCACTCAGGGGAAGCCCAGCGCGGGGGCGTGTTCAGGTCAGGCGGGCGCGCGGAGGGTCAGCACGCGGCTGGACACGGGCAGGGACGCCTGGCCCGGGCGGTTGGTCACCACGCGGACCCGCACACGCAGGCGCTTGCCGACGCGCCCGGTGATCAGCGCCCGGTCGGCGCGACGCAGGGTGAGCCGGACGGTCCGGGTGCCTGCGGGCAGGCCCGTCAGGGTGGCGCCGGCGAGCGTGAGGGTCCGGGCCCGCCGGCTTCCCGGGCGCCGGACCTTCGCGGCGCTCGTCACGCGCAGCCGGCCCGAGCACCGGTCGGTGCCGGTGCACCGGACCTTAACCGCGATGCGGCCGCGTGCGTCGATGCGCAGGGAGGTCGACACCACGGTCAGGCGGCTGGGGATGGCGGCCGCGGGGACGTCGGGGCCCGGGGTCACCGGGCCCGCTCCGGTGGGCGGGGTCGGAGTCACGACCGCGGGAGGCAGCCCCGCGCCGGGCCCGCTCGGGCGGATGGGGTCCGGGTTCGCGACGGCGGGGATGCCGGGGATCGGCTGGCCGACGGCGCGCGGGCAGGTCTTGTCGGAGAGCGCAGATGGCGCGATCCTGTCGACCCTGCGGTCGGCGAGGATGTAGACGCAGCCGAACCCGTCCTCCCCGAATCCGAAGAGCGAGTAGTTGGCGGTGAACTGGAGGTCAGCGTGCTTCGTCGCCACGGCGGGTGCCGCCGGGTCGATGCTGCGCAGCGGCGGCGCGCAGAGGTCGCCGAACAGGTAGCGCCCGGTCAGGCCCGTCAGGTCGGGGTCGCGGACCGTGATGCCGCCGATGACCGCACACCCGCGCCACGGGTCCGTCTGCGTGACGTTGTCGTTCGGGTAGACGTGCGCGGGGTCGGTGAAGGCCGCGTTGGCTGGTGCGCAGGGTCCCTCGCAGGTTGGCCACCCGAAGTTCGCGCCGGCGGCGCCGATGTTCAGCTCCTCGGCCGATCCCTGACCGACGTCCGCGATGATGAGCTGGCCCTGCGGGGTAAAGGACGCGCGGTACGGGTTGCGCAGGCCGAGCGCCCACACCGCATTGCCGAACGGGTTGTCGGCCGGAATGAGGGAAGGCCCGCGCGGATCGAGGCGGAGCACCTTGCCGAACAGGCTCGCGAGGTCCTGGGCCCGGGCCGGGACGGCGTTGTCGCCGATGGTGGCGTAGAGCTTCCCGTCAGGGCCGAACACGAGCTGTCCGCCGTTGTGATTGGTCGCGCCGACAGGCGCGCTGATCAGCGTCCGCACCAGGCGCGCGGTGTCGGCCCCCGGCTCGGCGCGGTACTCGAGGATGCGGATCTCGCTCGGCCCGGACGTCAGCACAACGGCGAAGGCGTACACGAGCCCGGAGCGTGCGTAGTCCGGGGCGAATGCGATCGACAGGAGCCCGCGCTCGGAGTTCGCCTGGGTGTCGACCTCGGGCACGACGAGGTACGGGTCCGGATCGCGGACCCCGTCGCGCACAATGTGGACGGCGCCGCCGCGTTGCACGACGAACACGCGCGGGTCGTTCGCTGGCGCGGTGACATGGATGGGCGTCTCGTGCGCGGCGCTGGTGGCGGGCACGACGTTCACCCGCGCCAGGCCGTGCGCGGTGCCCGCGCAACCCGCAAGGACAGCGGCTGCCACCGCCATCAGACATCCCGCCCGCCTCACCATCCCGACGAACGGTAGGGCAGCACCCGCAGCCTTGCCGCGGCGCTGTGGCGCTTTTGTCAGGCGATGGCGGACAAAAGCGCCACAGCGATGCAGCACCGGCCGGTGCGCGACGTCCGGCCGGTGCGATCGCATCAGCGCGCCGCGGGACGCACCCGCAGGCTCTGCCGGCGCGTGCGGGTGTCCGCGGTCGTGGTGGTGTTCAGGGCGAACGTCAGCCGCGGGCGGCCCTGGCGGCGCACCCGGGTGCTGACCCGCAGGCCACCCGAGCTCATCCGCACGCGCAGCACCGAGGCGTACTGGCCGCGCGGCACGGTGACGCGGATGCTGCGGCCGGTCACGGTGACGGTCGCGCGCGCGCCCTTCTTCGGACCCGTCGCGCTCACCTTGACCCGCCGCTTGACGACCGCGGATCGCTGGAACTCCAGGCCCTTCGGCACGACGAGCTGCGCGCTCCGCACGCGCGTCCGGCCGCCGACGACCCGCAGGTCGAGGCTCGGCCGGCCGCGCCGCAGCGAGCCGACCTTCAGCGTGCCGCGCGGCGCGCAGCCGTCGAGGCGCGGCTGGACCGTCGCCTTCGCGGACGCGCCGGAGTGCGACGTGAACGTGCCGTCGAACGGCAGCGCCGAGGTCGCGCACAGGTCCTTCGTGGCGATGACCAGGCCGCGCGACCCACCCTCGAGGGTGAAGTCGAAGCGGCTCAGCGGCACGTCGGGGATGCCGACGAAGCTGTTGACCATGCGGCCGTCGGCGCCGAACGTGATCTTGCCGTTCAGCGTCAGGTTGATCTTGCCGCGCAGGTCGGCCCGCAGCTCGGGCAGCGGGCTGCCCGGGACGGTGACGAACGTCACGGCGCCCTGGAGGGGCTCGGGCAGCAGCGGCGTGTAGGCGACGACGCGGCCGACCTTCGCGCTGTCCGGGCAGGTGCCGGCCTCGTACTGCTTCAGCGCGCACGTGCGGCCGAGGCGGTCGGAGTCCGGCGCCAGGCCGCTGGGCAGCGTGACGTTGACGGTCGAGTTGTTCGCCTCACCTGGCGCCTGGGTGACGGTGACATTCAGGCCCGGGTGCCCGTTCAGCTCGGCCTCCTTACCCGTGGCGCCGCCGTCGACCGTCGTGGCGAGCTTCGGGGCGAACGGCAGGTTCTCGCAGCCGGTCGCCTGGAAGCCGGCACTGACCGCGGCGGCCTGGCCGAGATCGCTGAACAGCGTCGCCGTCGCGCTCTTCGCGTCGCACGAGGACGGCGTCACGAAGAAGCCGGGCTTGTCGAGCACGAGCTGCATCGAGCGCACCTGGGTCGAGATGCCCTCGGCCCGCTGCGGGATGTCGGTCACGGTGATGTCGAGCCCGGTGTCGGCGCGGGTCGACACGTCGGCGCTCACGACGATCTTGCCGAGGTCGAGCGGACCGAACGCCGCCGGGACGACGATCGAGAGCCCGGCCAGCCCGCCCGGTGTGGGCGGCTCGGTGAAGTACACGTCGCCGTTGAGCGTCGCGGGCGAGGAGCCCGGCCCGGCGATGGCGATGACGCCACCCACGCGGGAGGCCGGACCGCAGGTGCCGGCGCGGCCGTCGGCGACCGAGCACGGCGGGACCACGGTGAGGTTCCCCTGGAGGCCGGCCGGGAGCGAGATCTTCGCGCCGGTCAGCCGGGCGTGGCCGTCGGGCCGCGCGAGCGTCGTGACGAGCGCGGTGCCCGACGCCGCCTGGGTCGTCGAGGTCGACACGCCGAGCGTGGGCTCGAACGGGTCGGGGTCGGCGCAGCCCTGATCGACCGGGAGCGTGCCGTTGCGGCGGTCCTCGGTCGTCGAGCCGTACGGCGTGTTGATCGCCTGGCCGGTGTACGTGCCGCAGTCGCGCGGCAGTGACATGATGGCCGTCGGCCCGCCGCGGAACGTCAGGCGGAACTCGGTGAACGGCGCGGGTGGCAGGTTCTCGAACGTCGTGCGCAGCTGGCCCGTGTTCGGGTCGGGGCGCACCACGCCGATGAACTTCAGGCGCGTCGCGTCGACCTCCGGGCCGAGCTGGCCCTCGACGAACAGGCGGATCTTCGGCGAGCCCGGGGAGGGCTGGGCCAGGAAGATGTCGCCCTCGATCG